>CALBDR010000227.1 GCA_937927525.1 uncultured Candidatus Melainabacteria bacterium | reverse complement strand
TTCCCTTAGCTTCTTTCTGCCAATAGGTTTTAGTCTTTTTATTATTTAAAAGATAAAGTAAGTATTCAGGTAAAATCTTCTTTGACTTAACCCGAATCCGAAAAAGTGGCGCTGTAAAAATATGATTATCCAAATCTTCCCGAAATAATACAGCACAAAAATCACTTCCTCTAGACTTGAAAATCAAATCCCCTGCTTTTATATCAAAATTATCACTCTTTTCAAACTTTTCTATTTTGACTAGATCGTCTTTAGCATTAAAAATTGGATATTCATCAAAATCCTTAACCTGTATCAAAGAAACTGTACCATCTATGTCATCCTCAACCTTAGACCTAAAAGAGAATCCATTTTTTATTTCAGCTATATCAAACAATTTCATAAATCACAGTATTTTCATTACTGTAATTATTATAACACAAAACTCAGTAAAGCATTTACTGTAATTTTATCCTATTTCAGATTTATGGTTGTTCCAACTACTCAACTATTTCAAATCCCCAAGCCCAATCACAACCCACTTAAGCTTTCCTCGATCTTTTAAATACTGCTGTAAATAAAAACCCTCACTCTGCCCTCTTTCTACAAGCTTTCTAAGTAATTCATTATAAGGCTCAAGGTACTTAGGATTTTTCAAATACTGCTTAGTATAAAATCTTCTATGCGCGATCACATGAGTGATTCCCTCTCTAAGAGCTATTTCTAGAAACTCTTCACGTGTCGGAGCATAGATCATTTTCAAATTTTCAATATTCCTACGACGAATCTCTTCTAAACTCTCTTTCGTATATGCCATGCTCCATTCATGATTAATAAAAACTCTACGCTTTGCTGTAGCTGATAAAGCGTTTATAGCAGCAAGTTTAGGGTGAGCCGCAAATAAGGAATCTTTAGGACTTTGCTTAGCGATTGCTAAAATTTCTTTATCCATCTGCACAAAACGTGGTTGAAAGAAATTGGAGTAAACAATTAAAAATATTATTGCAAAGAGTAAATAAGGAAGTTTTTTTAAAACAAATTCTCTTCGACTATAGTCGAAGAAAACAGAAAGGCTTTCTAAAGAAGCAATACGCCTGAAACATGAATGAATTAATAAAAACAAACCAGTCACAGCAAGCACTAGACTACTGTTAGCGATATACCTACTAGGTAAAAATATCAAAGGAAATGTAATCATCGCTGCAAAATATAAACTCATAGAAGAGTAGAACAAAAGTGAAAGTGGGTGCTGAAGCCAGGAAGGCTTAGCTGGTGAAACACTATCACAAAAAACAAAAATTTTATCTCTAAAAAGAAACTTTTTTAGCAATAGAAAAACTATCAAAGAAACTATTGCTACAGGAACCATAACACTAACTTCATAAGTACCGATACTAAATCCCCAGTGAGCATCTGACCAAAAGGCATAATCGAAAATACTGACTCCAAAAATAGGATGTCTTCCACCAGGATTAAACTCTGGTAATAACTCCATCTCAGAACGGCTAAATTCAGTACCTACCCCCTGAGTCGCGACATCTGAAAAAATAACTTTGTATAAAAACAAAACAGCTAGGGTATTAAAAGCTAAAGCATAAAAATTTATATCCAGAATATTTTTCAACTCAGAGCGAGGAAATAATTTTAGTAAATTAAATAACCAAGAAAAAAATTGCATACCTAAACATAAAAGAAAAGCAAAAGGACTTAAAAGTAACAAAACAAAAATCCAGAGCGATTTTAAAAAATCTTTTTTTTCATTTTCCAAAAGCAAAAATATAAATAAACCCATCCAAATAAAAGATCTAGAGTGAGCTACAGAAACATGATCTGTACACCAAATCATTACAGAAACCACAAAAGAAAACATTAAAGCTATAAACTTAGCTTTAACTTCTTTACGTGAATTCATGAAAGAATTCATCATGAAATAAGCAGAGATAGAAGTTAACACAGAAATTAAAACAGCAAGAATCTTAGAATAGAGTATGGGACTTTTTACTAGAAAAGGTCCAAGGTTATAAATTAGATTTAGAATAGGCATTCTCACTAAGTGAGAGCGGTACATGTCTATAAAAAAACAATTTTCAAATAAACTAGAATCCCATAATTTCCATATCCAGTAAAAGCTTTGCCTAAAATCATCTTGGACTACGGAGTCATCCAAAAAAATACCACTAAGGTTTAGATAGCAAATAAAAAGTGAAAATAAAATTACTAAGATTAAATTTATTCTATTTTTAATGAACACTTATCTGCTTCCAGCTTCTTGAAAACCCTTCAACTTATCCCTAATCTTCCAGTAAACTGGATAAGCAAAGTCATAAAACTTTTGTTTTTCTTGTAATTTCTCATAAATCTTCTCTGCTTCAGGTGTCCAAAGATTAATGGATTTATCTCTTTTCACTTTAGTCTTAGTATCTTTATTAAAACAAGTATCTAAAATCTCTTCAGCTTTAGCTGAGTCTACTTCCATACCAATATGTTTACTAATTTCAATAACCTTATCGCGGGCATAATCTCTCTCTGCTCTAAACTTATTAAAATCTATAGAAAGCACTCCAGCAGTGTGACGCCACATATCTAAAAACTTAAAAAGACGAACTCGTGTGGGGCCAAAAATTTCTAGATACTTAATAAAGTGCTCTTCTACAGAAAGATGTTTGAATTTATTAAACTCTTCTTCCATATCTCTGCGGATTTCACGGAACCAATAAAACTCTGCCTGCATCGCTTCTTTATGATCGCGGTAAGAATAAATAATTTTAAATCTATTTAAGAAAAGCTCCTCTAACATTGGCTTTGCAATATGCCCAAAAACAAACTCACCTGGTAAAACCGTATAAAGTGCCTGTGAGATTGTTAACGGTACTTTAGCTTTTTTCGGAGTAAAACGATTAACCTCTTCTGGAGCATAGTAAAGAGTCTCAGCGTGAGTTTTAGCTACATGAAGATGCCTATTAGTAGCTCCAATCTCGCTAAGTATTTCAGCGAAGAAATAAGTTCCCGCTTTAGGTATTGTGGTTAGTAGAATAGGGTTCTGCACTTTGCTGATTATACGATACCTAAACTTTTTTCTCAGTCCTTCTTAAAAACTTATCTAAATTTAATAAAAAATCAGTAGCAGGTATCACCTTGACTCCATCAATATCTTGCCGCGTAGAACCTAAATAAATTAAATATAAATCTGCCTCTGGATAATCTTCCTTAAAAGATTTGAGGCTCTTTGTATCCTTCCTATGCACCCTAGATGAATGCTTAGCCTCAATCGCTATAAGTTTTTTTGTGCCTAAAAGAATAAAGTCTACCTCATTACCATAAGCTGTTCTCCAATAGAAAATTTTATATTTCAAATCATAATAGTCATTAATTGCGATTAAATCTTGATAGATAAGTGTTTCTAAACTTGCTCCCTCAGCCTCAGGTATTGAATCTAAAATACTTTTTGGTCGTAAATTAAAATATATCCCTGAATCAAAATAAAAAAACTTAGGATGAGCTATCATTCTTCGTTTCGCTCTTTTGGTAAAAACAGGTAGACGATAAGAAATTAACATATCCTCTATCAAGTCAAAATAATTTGATACTGTAGTGGTCTTCAAAGCAGCTTCACGAGCTATCTCACTGATATTAAGGGTACTTGCCTGTGAAAAACTTGCTATCTCCAAAAAACGCGCAAAAGCTGAAATGTTTCTACTTAATCCTTCTTGTTGAACCTCTTCTTTCAAATAAGTTTTGATGTATGATTCTAAATACTTAGCTGTATCTAAGCCATTGTTATCATAAATACTAGGCATATGCCCATATTGGAGTGATTTGGCTATATCAAAATCTTCAGCAAGCTCAACTGCAGTTAAAGGATACATTTTATAGGTTAAAGCCCTACCAGCAAGTAAATTGGAAGAGTCTTTGCGTAATTTTCTTGCGCTAGAACCTGTTAGAATAAACTTCCTCCTATCATTCTCTATCAATCTGTGGACTTCATCTAAAAGTGCTGGTATCTTCTGTACCTCATCAATTACTATCCAAGCATCTTTGTCAGTTCCTATATATCTTTTTAATCTACTTGGATTTACTTGAAGATCAAAATTGATTTCTGTATCTAAAAGGTCTATATACACAAAAGGAGATTTTAAATTCTCTTTCAACCAAAAACTTTTACCACAACCCCTAGGACCAAAAAGAAAAATACTATGATCTCCAGATAATGGCAAATCTAATAAGCGTTTATACTTTTTTCTTTTTACACCCATTTTTACATTACTAATATTAAATATACCCTATTTTTCACATTAGCGATCGCATTTTCAGCGGATTCTTAAATCAAGCATAGTCCCATAAAATGAATAAACCACCAATTTCTCTACAGGACAAGGAAACATAAACTTATACTCTAAATCTCCATCTATGATTACTTTCTTGTTTTTAAACATAGCGGAAAGACTTGCCATATCTTGAGCATAGCCAATCCCCCAAAGTGAAAAGAAATTTTTCTTTTTCGGGTAAACTAAAATTTTAGTGGTATCAGTAATTTGAAAACCTGTTTTTTCTATAAACATATTCAAATTATCTCTAGAATTAAAAATTAGGATAGAATTAGCTGAATTTTCATTAGAGTAATCTGCCCAGTTAAAGTCTTCCAGTTTTTGATAATCCTCTAATGGAAAATCTTGCTTGGCTTTTTTCCCTCTAAGAAAATCCCAAAGAGCTTTAAAAACCAGTCCAGAATTCTTTTTTAAACCATGTCCTAAAAAATAACAAGCACCTAAAAAGAATTTCAAGAAAACAAATGGTAATCTAAGAGGTTTAAATTTAGCGTAAGTATAAAGTAAATTACGGATATTATAATAACGAATCCAAGTCGGTTGCTTTTGGTTCATGGACTCATGAAAAGTTATAGATTTAGGATTACAGATGATTTGGTAACCTTTTTTTACTGCTCTTAGACACCAATCTACATCATCGAAGTGAATAAAATATTCTTCCCAAAAACCTATATCTTCAAGTGCAGATCTTCTTTTAAGAAGAGAACAAGCTGGACAATAATCTAAAATACGCTCTGATTTATCAAGAATACTTGTGTATTTATCACCAGTATTTTGCATTACAATGCGACCTTTAGACCAATCCATCATCGCGCCAATCTCGCTCACATATTCAGGATTATCTAATTGAAGAATCATAGACCCAATAGCAGCAGCTTTAGGATTAGCTTTCATAGATTCTAAAAGATAGTTAAGAGCATCTACATGCACTACTGCATCATTATCTACAAGCCAAATATATTCATTATCATGGTATTCCATCGCAAACTTCATACCAGTATTAAAACCACCAGAGCCACCTAAATTCTCGCCAGTCTGAATCAGAGTAATAGTTTCACCAAACTCTTCTATCAGTTTTTCTTCTGTTTCATCATTTGAAGCGTTATCTACGACAATAATATCCAAAAGATCTTTATCATAATTAATGTGCTGAAAAGAAACTAAAAGATCTCGCACATAATTATATTTATTGAAGGTAACTATTACTACTGAAACCCTGTCAGTATGTGTAAAAGTTTTATTTTCCTCTCTATAAAGAAAAGCTAATTCAGAGTTATCAGTGCTTTGCATAATCTCTACATGCCTTTACTATAGTATCTAAATATTCTTTTTTCTTTTTATACTTAGCTGAGTCTAAAAGCCACTTCACAAGTTTAGTAACTAAAATCAATGGAAAGAAAAGCCCTGAAGCTCTTTTATAGAAAGTAAGTGAGTTTCTATAAGCATAATACTTCTTCCAGATCTGTTTATCATAATCATCGATAAAGGTATTCGAGTCATGATAGAAAACTAAATCTGAATAGTAAAGATTTTTATAACCAAGCTTAGAAAGCTCTAAAGTATATAACCAATCATCACAATAGATAAAGAATTCCTTACGAGGGTAACCTAAACCATTTTCGATAGCTACACGTTTAACAAAACAACCTACAAAAGATGAATAATCGACAGGTACAGCATTTGCGTATCTTAACTGTGCGTAACTTAGATAGGGACCTGATTTAGAAAATAAATATCTCATCAAATCAAATCTAGATTTAAAAGGATTAATACCTGGTCTATTGAAATCAGCATAATCACCATTTGGCATATAAACAGCTGTACTGACAGCTCCAAGGTCCTCTCTATCTAGTTCTTTAATCTCTCTAAATTTATCTACTAAATCCTCACGTGGATAAGCGTCGTCATCATATAGTAAAAGCCAGTCTGCATCTGTATTTTCAATAGCGTACTTAGAACCATGATAAAAGCCACCAGCTCCACCAGTATTCTCTTCTGAGTGAACAGGAATTAACCTAGAATCTTTTTTAGCTTCTGCATCTAACCACTCAGCTGTATTATCAGTGGATTTGTTATTAAGAACTACTACATAATCAATGTTTTGAGCGAGAATGGATGAAATAGCTTTTTTTAGCTTTTCAAGTCTATTATATGTAACTATTACTGCTGCTAATTTCATGCTTTCATGGCAATTTTAGCATTATGTGGCTTTTTAACTTTCAGCAGCTCCCAAAAGAGTCCAAAAAAATACTTTTAGCAGGATTTTGGACTAAAGGTCCAAAATTGGGTAAAATGTAGATATATGGAATTTAAAAGAACTATTTATAGCTCACTTAAAAATGACTTAAATAGTAAAAAAATCACAATATTATTTGGTGCGCGCCAAGTAGGCAAATCTTTTTTACTTATAAAACTAGAAGCAGAAAACAAAAAAAGAAAAGCTAAGTATTTTAATTTAGAAAGACCAGAAGATCTCGCTTTATTTAACAAAAACGATACTGAAATTATCCAAATGTTAGAAAATGCTGCTGATTTAATTTTCATAGACGAATTTCACTATATTAAAAATGCTTCGCATATTTTTAAAGCTATACATGATACCAACCCATCAATTAAAATTTACGCTTCTGGCTCTTCTGCGATTGAAATGCATAAACATATAGAGGAAAGTTTAGTTGGAAGATTCAAAGAATATAAAATAAAGCCTTTAAGCTATGAAGAGTTTTTAAGTAACTCTATTAATTTAAAAATAGAAGATTATCTATGCTACGGTGCTTTACCAGGACTATATGATCAAAATGAATACCCTAATACTAATGACAAAGAAGAATATTTAAGGCTGATAGTTGCTACATATATCCAAAAAGATATTAAATCCTTAATAAAAGAGGAAAATATTTCAGCATTTAATCACTTAATTTTTATACTTGCAGAGTCTCAAGGACAACTAATCTCAACATCAAATCTAGCTAACGAATTAAATTTAAGCTCAAAAACTGTTGAGAAGTATCTTTCAATACTAGAGCAAACATTTGTACTGTATAAACTAAATTCTTTTTCAAATAATCTAAGTAATGAACTTAAAAAATCAAAAAAATACTACTTCTATGACCAAGGTGTTAGAAATGCACTCATAAAAGACTTTCGAAAGGTTGATTCGAGAAATGATAAAGGCTGTATCTGGGAAACTTTTGTTTATCATCACTTACTTTCTATAAGAGAAGAAGCAAACACAGATATTTTCTTCTGGAGAACTACTAAGGGTTCTGAAATAGATTTTATATGGTTTAAAAATAGAGAAATCACTTCTATAGAAGTAAAATCAAAACTTAAAAAAGCTAATATTCCCGATAATATGAAAGAATTTCTTAGAAAATACCCACACACTAAAGAACTAGTGATTTTTAATGAAAATATAAATGAAGAAACTGAATTTAAAGGTTACCCTGTAAGATTTATAAGCTTTGAGAATATATTTGAATTTTAATTTGCAAGCAAAGCTTGCTGTCTGTCAGCTAAAAACTCACGCACAGTCTTCAAAGCCTCAGCTATAGTGACATCCATATCCATATAGCGATAAGAGCCTAAACGCCCGACAAAACTCACTTTATCCTCAGCTTCAGCCACTTCTAAATATTTATCAAGCATCGCTTTCTCTTTTACCTGCCTGACGGGATAATAAGGAATGTCTCCTTTTTTATAAGCTCTGCTATATTCTTTAAAACAAATCGTTTTCTCATGAGTTTCCCATGGGGAGAAGAATTTATGTTCAGTAATTCTAGTGTAAGGAATATCAGCATCACAATAATTCATAACTGCTGTTCCTTGGAAATCACCTTCTGAACGGATTTCTTCAAAATCTAAAGTTCGATAATCTAAGGTCCCGAACTTAGAATCATAGTATTCATCTATAGGACCACTATAAAAAACATGGTCGAACTGTGAGTTTAGCAACTGATCATAGACTGTGTTCAGCTCTAAACTTATATTTTCATGATCTAAAATCTTTTCGACTATCTTAGTGTAACCATTTAAAGGCATACCTTGATATTTATGATTAAAGTAATTATCGTCATAATTGAATCTCACAGGTAGTCTTTTTAGGATACTCGCTGGTAACTCCTTCGGCTCAAGCCCCCACTGTTTTTTAGTGTAACCATAGAAAAAAGCATGATAGAGATCTCTTCCTATGAACCTCATAGCCTGCTCTTCAAAAGTCTGAGGATCAGTAATAGATTTATCAGCGATTTCTTCAATAAAACTAAGAGCTTCTTTAGGGTTTAAGGTTTTGCCATAAAATTGGTTAATAGTAAACAAATTAATGGGAAGACTATAAACTTTTCCCTGTGACTGTGCCTTAACTCTATTTACATAAGGCATAAAAGTTTCAAAACTATTTACATAATTCCACACTTCTTCATTATCAGTATGAAAAATATGAGGTCCATATTTATGAACCATGATATTAGTATCTAAATCTCTTTCAGTATGACAGTTACCAGCGATATGAGAGCGCTTATCTATAACTCTTACTTCATAGTTCTCTTTTGCAAGTTCTCTTGCTATAACAGCACCAGTGAAACCTGCTCCAACTATTAAAATTTTTCTTTTTTCAGAAATCATTTGTATTTGTCTTATTATAACCTTAGTTGAAATTCAAATCTTCTGAGCTATATTGAACCTTTGAGGTTTACCATGTCGTCTAAAATAGAAATATATTTCTATTTTAGCGGGTATAATATAAATATGATCAGAAGATCACTAAAATTACCCCAAAACCGCCATTTGTTTCTTTTTGGTCCCCGGCAAGTAGGGAAATCTACACTTATAAAAGAGACTTTTTCAACAAAAAATACTGTTTATTACAATTTATTAAATACTGATTTATATTTTAAATTTTTAGCAAAACCATGGCTCATGAGAGAAGAAATTGAGAAGCTCGATAAAAAATATACTCATATTGTCATAGACGAAATTCAAAGAGTCCCTGAACTTTTAAATGAAGTTCATAACTGCATCGAAACTATGAAAAACAAGATTTTTATTCTAAGCGGCTCTAGTGCAAGAAAATTAAAACGTGAAGGTGCAAATATGCTTGGGGGGAGAGCATTGACTTATAATTTATATCCCTTAACTCATCAAGAACTCGCTAAAAATTTTGATTTAGCAAGAACACTTGAACTTGGTTCACTTCCTGCTATTTATTTAGATCAAGAAGCAGAGAGTCTTTATGCAAAAGAAAGTCTAAGATCTTATGTAAGAACTTATATAGAAGAAGAAATTAAAGCTGAAGCACAATTAAGAAATTTAGGTTCTTTTTTAAGATTCTTAGATTTAGCCGCTAGTGAAAATGGTCAGATTATTAATTATTCAAACATAGCAAGTGACATTCACAGTGACTATAAAACAGTACAGGAATACTATCAAGTCCTTGAAGACACTTTAATTGGCTTTAGCTTAAAGGGATACAGTAAATCAACAAGAAAACAATTAAGTAAACATCCTAAATTTTATTTTTTTGATACTGGTGTGCAGAGAGCTATAGCAAAAAAACTAGATGCCAAACTAATTCCTAAAACTAGAGATTATGGTGAATCCTTTGAACATTATTTCATAGCAGAATTTATTAGATTAGCTTCCTACTCAAGAAAAGATTTTAGTCTAAGTTATTATCGGAGCAAATCAGGAGCTGAAGTTGATTTGATAGTTGAGACAGGAGATTCAAAATGTTTTGCGATAGAAATCAAATCCAGTGATAATGTAGAAACTAAAAAGTTAAGTGGTTTGAAATCGTTTAAAAAAATTAGACCTGAGGCTGAATTAATTTGTGCAAGTCTAACTAAGAAAAAATATGGAGATAACGAAATTACTATTTATCCATGGCAAGAAGTTTTCAAATCAATCTTCAATTAATGTAAGATTTTAAAATATGAAAAAAATAAGCCTTTTTTTCTTTCTCATGGCTTTAAGCTTAATGCCATCAATGGCAAGAAAACTTTCCCAAGCCTACTTTGTCCACAACGAAGCTAAAGATGCTGTAGTAAGTATTTTAACTGCTGGACACGGCTCTGGCTTTCTTGTTAGTGAAGATGGTCTAATCATCACTAATAGTCATGTAGTGAAAAACTCTAATAAATTTAAAGTCAGATTTGCTGATAATAAACAATTCGATGCAAAGCTTCTCTATCAAGATAGAGACTACGACATAGCTGTTTTATGGATAAACATGCAGGGTTTGCGTAACTATAAAGTTCTTAAACTTTCAAGCTCAAATCCACTAGTAGAAATAGGAGAAGAAGTTTACGCGATTGGAACCCCTATCGATGAAAGCTTAAATAGCACCATCACGAAAGGAATAGTAAGTAAATTAAAAGATGGTGTCATCACTCATGACGCTTCACTAAATGGTGGTAACTCCGGTGGTCCACTGTTAAACGCTGATTCTGTTGTAGTCGGAGTTAATACATTTGTAATAAGCGATAGAGGAGCTGCTTTAAGCAACGCTGTATCCATAGATAAAGCTTTTCATGCTTTAGAAGAAGCTAGAAAGCAAATGACTACAGAGTCTAAGCCTGAAGTTTTTACTACTAGTAAACAGTTAAGAAAAAGCCCATACCCGATTAAAGAAATCGAATTTCCAAATCTAAAAAAAGATCCTAAGGTAAAAGACTATGTCATGAAATCAGATTTCTTCAGATTCGTATTCTTTAGCCCGCTTACAGAGTATAGAGAACTTAAAAGGCACGAAGAGAAAATGCTTAAAAGAAGAAAAAAGAAAGCTCAAAAACATGACTTTGAAATTTCAGAAGATGAATATCTAACTAAAAATATGCCTAACTATGTTACTCAGGACTTCACTAAACCTTCTGTGACAGTCTATGCTATCCCTATCCCTAAAGCCACCAAAGCATCTGTCTTTAAAAAAGTCCTAGGAACAGCAGCTGGAATAGCGGCTTTACCTTTCGACAACGGAGTCACACTTGCTCTTAGCAGTAGAGTCGGCAATACTAAAGAAATAAAAAGATACTTCCAAGAATTTAAAGTTGTAGATGAAGCTGGTAAGCAGATGTGTAACCCTATCAGGGAGGGAAGAGTAGATCTTACTGAACAGC
>CALBDR010000226.1 GCA_937927525.1 uncultured Candidatus Melainabacteria bacterium | reverse complement strand
CTTTTTCTAATTTAGTTTCAAAAAAATCATACTCTCTTTTAAATTCTCCTTCTATTGCTTTTCTCTTTTCCTTGGACTCTCTTTCTCTAATTTCTTCTAAACTAATATCCCTACGTACTTCTGTCTTCTTCATATATTTGAAGATCTATTTATCAACAATTTTGTTCCCAATTATATGCCATATTAATTTCTGGGGTTGGTATAAATCTAGGAATATGGCTATGACTAAACTTTCCTAGCTACCGGTGATTTAGAGATTTCTTTAAAGAACTTAGCATTGTTATTTTCTTGAGATATATTTGTTAGAAGAGAAACGTGCTCACTAAGATACTTAGAATCAATCTCCTCAATTCTAGCCTTAAAAATTTTATCCGTTAATTTAGAATCAATAAACTCTTCTGATGTAAGTAACTCTTCATATAATTTCTCGCCAGGGCGCATGCCTGTAAATTCTATATCAATATCTGCTTCCGAGAAGCCAGAAAGCTTGATGAATTGAAGAGCGAGTTCATAGATATTAATAGGATCGCCCATGTCTAGAACCATAATCTCTCCAGACTGAGCTTTAGCAGCAGCTTGAATGACTAACTGTGAAGCTTCTGGGATAGTCATGAAGTATCTAATAGCTTTTTTATCGGTGACGGTGATAGACTTACCTTCTTCGATTTGTCTCTGCCATACTTTAATCACTGAACCTCTGCTGCCAAGTACATTCCCGAAGCGAACTGCGCTGTATTTAGTTTGTGTATTTTTCTTAGCAAAGTCCAGGAGCAGCTTTTCAGCCAAACGTTTGGTCTTACCCATTATGCTCGAAGGGTTAACAGCTTTGTCAGTACTAATCAATACAAAGCTCTCAACATTATGGTTAGAAGCCAATTCCATCAAATTACGACTGCCGATTACATTGTTTTCAAATGCTTCACAAGGATTTTGCTCCATGAGGTGAACATGCTTATGAGCTGCAGCGTGATAAATTATCTCAGGTTTAAATTCAGAAATAATATTTTCCATACGAGAATAGTTTCTAATATCACAGATCTTAGTTTTAATTTCCAAATCTTTACCTAAACTTGCTTTGAGTCTTTCAAGTTCTTGTTTTGACTCGAAAATGGAGTTTTCTCCTTTACCTAAAAGGCAAAGTTCCTTAATGTTACCGTGACGAAGTATTTGCTTACAGAGTTCTCTACCGATAGAACCACCAGCACCAGTTACTAGAACCTTTTTGTCTCGAAGAAAATGAATTATTTCAGGAGTATTTAAGTTTATTTCTTCACGTCCTAGTAAATCTTCCATACTCAGTTTTCTGATTTCACTGATATCTACGTGACCACCAGCGAGCTGGTCTACAGAAGGAACTATTCTAACGTCAACTCCTGTTTCATTACAAAGTAAACTGATTCTCTTTTTCTCTTTAAGTGAAGAGCTAGGAACAGCGATAATGATTTGCTCAATAGCAAGTTCATCAACCCAGTATTTAACATCTTCTATGCTTCCCTTTACATCTATGCCAGAGCTAAGGTGCATTCCAAACTTTTTCTTATCATCATCTAAAACTCCTTTTATCTCTAGACCGAGTTCAGGATGATTTTTAATAGCTTCGATGACTTGTAAACCACCTTCTCCAGCACCAATCACTAATGAAGATTTTCTTTTCTCTGATAGGGTTTTGAGTCTAGATTTAATATTGCTTTGCTCTTTTAAGTAAAATCTCAAGAGTCTGAGAGCTGAAAGGGAGCTTAATGATAAGAAAAAATCAATAATTATTACTCCATAGGAAATCGCAAATAAGTCTTGTTTTGCAGGGCTTAGACCAGCTACTAATCTAGGTACTACTAGAATGATTGAAGCAAAAATCATGGCTTTAGCTAATTCAATTAAGTCATCGACTTTAGTGTAGCGCCAGAATTTTTTATAAACACCGATAATGCTGAGGCATAAGAATTTAATAACTAAAACTAGTCCTATGACTTTAAAAAGTTGTTCATTTACAATGAATTTAGTAGTTTCAGTAGCCTCTAAACCTAAAATCCTGAGATTTGTAGCAGCAAAAAAGGAAAAAGCAATAATACTTAAATCCAATAATATGCGGGCAAGGTTTTTCGTAGTGTTAACAATCATATAGCTAATATTTAGTGGCATTTTGCCACTCTGTACTATATTTTAATGCAATTGAAATATTAAAGTCGGATTTATATTAATCGCGAGAGTCTATAATTTATTTGATAGGGTTTGTTTCCATTAATGCATTTATGAGTCTTTGATTTTCAGCTTTAGTACCTATTGTAATACGCATAGCTTTCTCAGAAACGCTGTGCGCCTTTCTAAGAATAATACCTTTACTTAGCATTTCTTCAAAAAGCTCATTTGCATTCTTGAAGCGACTTGCAGCAGTATCAACTAAAAGAAAATTAGCGTTACTTGGAAAGACTTTAAACCCAAGCTTCTCAAGTGCAGAACTTAATTTGGGTTTTTCAATATTATTGTTATCAATAATAAGTTGAAAGTGATCTGTATCTTCTAAAGCGGCTTTTGCTGCTTTCAAGCTCGCTTTTGCACAGAGAAATGGCGTGTTGTACTTTATATAGGTACTTTGAAGCTCTTTATGCATTAAACCATAACCTACTCTATACCCAGCAAGTCCATAAGCTTTAGAAAATGTATAGCCGATGACCATATTAGGATATTTATCGATAATGTTGCAAGCATCAAAAGTATGCTTTTCTGTGAACTCAATATAAGCGTGATCAATAAATAAAATAATGTTTTTCTCTTCACAAACTTGAGCTACTTTTTCGATATCTTCTAAGCTAACTATAGTCCCAGTCGGGTTATTTGGGGTGCATAGAAAGATGATTTTAACTTTGGAATTAGTTTTAGCTTGATAGCTATCAATTTCATTTGCAATATTTGCAAGATTAGGGTGAAAGTTCTCATCTCTTCCGAGATCAAAAATTTTCAATCCTGATCTTGATGCAGCAAAATTATAAAAATCAAAGCTTGGTGAAAAGTTGATTATGGAGTCACCGGTTTTTGTAAACAGGTTTAAGCATTGCTCAATAACTTTATCCATACCATTACCAATGGTAATAGCAAGGTTTTGCATATCTATTTCTTCTGAAAACTTAGCTTCTAATGCGTTTATGAGTTCACTTGACTGTGGTTCATCATAAAAGTTAGAGCTTTTACAAGCTTCACTTGCAGCTTCAATAGCCTTAGGACTGGTGCCAATAGTACTTTCATTGCCAGCTAATCTGAGAATTTCTTCTCTTTTAAAGCCATATTTCTCCATGACGAATTCGAAGGTAGCACCAGCTTTATAGAGTTCAGCTGAGTTTAACCAAGGATTAACTGGATAATTTTTAGCCTGAAGGGTTTTATCCATAGAAGCCAATTATAGCAAGCTGTAAACCAATATCGAGTGGATTCTACTTTGAAACTTTGTTTTCAGCAAATCCTTAAGTTATAAAAAAAACAGCCCCGGAGGGCTGTTTCGGTTGAACGATTACAATAGTTTTTGCGCTCGTTCTTTTCTACGCTAAACCACTCAGTTGAAGCTAGAGGGATTCAGACTAGATGGTCTAGCGAAGTCTATTACGCAAAGATTAAACCCAAGACCTACACGATAGGGATGGGGAAAAGGATAATAAGCTTGTGAGTAACCCTTGTCGTAAACTTACATAATATGTTATACGTATAGCAGTATTATGTTAAGGAAGAATTAAGCTTTACGTATTTATTTTTCTTTTGCAAATAGTCGCAATTAGCAATATGAATTGGGGCTGAGTTATACTAAAAGTATAAGTTTTGGTAACGATGGAGTTCTTACTACACGAATTTACGAGCTTCCTAAAGAAGGAGCAGATATTAGATGACCCTGTTGATCTGAAGTTATATGAGACTGATGCAACTTCTTTGTTCCCGAAACAGCCGAAATTAGTTTTATTACCTGATACTGTTAAAGAAATTCAAAAAATTATTAAAGCGATCATTAGATATAACTCTTCGAATCCACCACATAAAGTTAGTTTTGTTGCTAGAGGAGCTGGAACTGGACTTTCTGGAGGTGCTTTAGCTTCTGATTACTCCATAATAATTTCTCTTGCTAGATTTACGAAAGTCATAAAAGTTGATTATGAAAATAATGTAGTTTTAGTAGAAACTGGAGTTGTAAACGCAACTTTAAATAAAGTAGTAAAAGATTCGAACTTACACTTTGCTCCAGATCCCTCTTCGCAGCAAGCTTGTACCATAGGTGGTAATGTTGCAGAGAACGCTGGTGGGGTTCATTGTTTTAAGTATGGAGTAACTTCTGAGCATGTTCTGGGTATAGAAATGCTTAGCCCAAATGGAGAACTTAGGTATTTCGGAGATCTGGATTCTGATCTAAATTATAATCTTAGCTCTTCTGATCTTAATATCACGGCGTTAGTAGTAGGTAGTGAAGGTACTTTCGGTATCGTAACTAAAGCTCTATTAAGGCTGACACCACTTCAAGATAGTTTTCTCACTATTCAGGCTGCATTTGCAGATACTCAGGCTTGTGCTAACTTAGTTAGCGACCTAATAAAGCAAGGCTTTAAGCCTGCGGCAATTGAGACCGTAGATAATAATGCTGTTAAAGCTATAAATAAAGCTTATAATCTTGGCTTTAGCGATGATGTTAAAGCTGTTATTCTGATTGAGATTGATGGTGTTTTAGAAGAAGTTATTGAAAATGGTTTGAAAATAAAAGATACTGTTAACAAATATAATCCTCTGCAGTATGAAGAGACCCAAGACTCTGAGCGCCGTTTGAAACTATGGAAGGTTAGAAAGGGGGCAGCGGCAGCTTTTGGTAAAATAGCACCATTTTGGTATTTATATGATCTAGTAGTTCCTCGTTCGAAGATTCCTGATGCTCTAAAAGGTTTAGAAGAAATTGCTGATAAATATAATTTACTGCTTGCTAATATTTTACATGCCGGTGATGGTAACATTCACCCAAATTTTCTTTATGACCCTTATAAGGACCAGACTGTAGTCGATAGAATTCATAAAGCAAGTCATGAAATTATGGAGCTTTGTGTTCGTCTGGGAGGAACTTTATCCGGTGAACATGGTATCGGTGTCGAAAAACAAGAATATATGGGGCATCTATTTTCAGATACTGATATGAATAAGATGCTGATGTTAAGAGAGGTTTTTGATCCTAATTATATTAGTAATCCTAATAAAATATTTCCGATAAGAATTTGTCGTGAGTGCCATAGAGAAATTGAATTAGAGGAGTTGAAAACATGAGTGAACTCACAGCTAAGACTCTTTATACTGAATTTGACTATCTTTCTAGAGGGCAGGAATTTGCATCCGACAAATTTGAACTTTTCAAATTCGAGGTAGATGACGATAAAGCAATTGAGCTTTATAATGATGATTTTGTTGTGAAAGTTAATGCCGGTCTTACTCTTGAAGACTTAGATAGTTATTTAAAACCTTTTTCTAAGACAGTTAATATTTTTTCAGCAGCTGAATATTCTCTTTCTCGGGTTCTAGGAGAACTAAGAGATAAGCTTGAACAAAAATCTGTATTAGGGCTAACCGTTCAAGGGCTTAAAGGTGAAACTTCTAAATGTGGTGGTCAAGTAATTAAAAATGTTGCGGGTTACGATCTACGTAAATTATATTTAGGTTCTTTTAATTCACTGCAAGTCATTAAATCTGCTTACTTAAAGCTTGAAAAATTACCGATGCTAAAGATGAAGCTTTTAGCTGCCTTTGAAGATTTGTCAGAAATTGATTTTGAGCTTTTGTATAAGACCTTTGCTTTTGATTTCAATAATCAAGATTCTGCTGTAAAGCTAAAATTTCATAGTGACTTCTCAGTCTCTCTTACTATTGAATTGCTTGGAAGTCCAGATTTACTTGAGATGAGAAAGCATAGGTTAACGAAAGAATTACCTTATGAATTTATTTCTGAGGTTGAAACTTACAGTAAGCCATACTTTAACCCTAATAGTTTTCATGCTTATTATTATGTAAAAAGAAGCGATTTAAAGTCATATACTGAGGCTTTGATAAGAGTCTTAGATGATCTTGAAGTTAATCCAGAATCTTATGGCGCTAATATTTTTAGTGATATTTCAGAGATCCCAAAAAGAGTTGATCTAAATATCGACCTTTTTAAATCTTCTTTAAGCTTTAAATCTAAGCCATATGTTTTTAGAGCATTTCATGATCTTGAGGCTATTGACGAGCTTTATCGTCTTTTTAAGCCAGCTATTCGTATTGCTCCTGTAACATATGAGAATAGAGTTATAGAAAGAGATTTAAATTCTCTAATTAAGGTAGAAGAGCTTGAATTGATTAAAGCTTTAAAGTTGAAATACGATCCAGAGAATATTTTAAACCCAGGAGTGCTGTGTAATGTCACAAGAAAAAACTGCTCACATTAGTTTAGAAGAGGAAATTGAAAAGATAAATGCTTGTGTTCACTGTGGTTATTGCCTGCCAGCATGCCCTACTTATTTAAGTACTGGAAATGAAGGCAATTCACCTCGAGGAAGACTTTATTTAATTAAAGATTTGATTCGCGGTGCTAAAGAGGAATTGGAAGATACTGCTCAAACTTATTTGGATAATTGCTTAGGGTGTATGGCTTGTGAAACTGCTTGCCCATCTGGGGTGGAGTATACTGACCTGCTTGAGTATGCAAGATACGATAGAGGACAAAGTAAGTACCATAAGGGACTTTGGGGCTTTGTACGTAAGCAAGCTTTTAAATATATTCTACCAAATCGTTTTCTCTTGAATATGATGAGGATTTCGTTACGGGGGATGAATTTTATTTATAAGTTACTCCCTTTTTTACCGAAGTTAGTTAAGATTCAACCAAAACTTGAATTTGAATATAAAAAAATAGAAACTGATAGTTTTTACCCAGCCTTAGAAAACCTAGATGCTATCGATAATCCAGAATCTACAGTGATCTTAAATTTAGGTTGTGTCATGGATACTATTTATAATCAGGTTCATATAGATACCATAAAAGTTTTAAATGCTATTGGATATCATGTTTATGTTCCTAGTACTAATTGCTGTGGGGCTTTAGCTAGCCATAGCGGGGAGCATGATGTTGGTGAAAAGCAAAAGCAAGCTTTTTTGAAAAAACAAAAAACTACTATTGATGGTATCACTATAAATAAAGTCGTATTTAATTCAGCTGGCTGCGGAGCTTTCATCAAAGAATCTAAAAATTTAGATCCTGATCTTAAACTTTTAGATATTGCAGAGCTTTTAGATATTGATAACTGGCAAGCTCCTTTGCCTTTAGCTAGCTTTAAACAAAAATTAGAAGTGGTCAATTATCGTTTGCTGAAGTTCTTTGATGAAACTGATGTTAGTGATGAAATCTCTATCGATATTACTTACCATCCAGCCTGTCATTTATCACACGCTCAAGGTATTAGAGGTGTCTATGAGAAAATATTAGCCTTAATGAAAAAAGTTAATCTGAAAACACTTTATGAGGCTGAGGTTTGTTGTGGTTCAGCGGGTTTTTATAATTTAATTAAACCAGATATGGCTGATGATATCGGCAAACGAAAAGCGGAAAATATCCAGAATTCGAATGCGAAATATGTAATGACTGCAAATCCTGGTTGCATGTCTCAGATAGAAGCTTATTTACCTGAAAATTACCGAGTAATTCATCCGATGACTTTACTTGCAGCAGTTTTAACTTAAGGATTCATTTAAGCTATTCTCTAGCCACTGTGCGTAATTATTGCTCAACTGTGAAATCGGTATCTGTATTATTACTGGGCAGTCATAGCTATGTAATTTTGTTATTTCTTTTTCAATCTTATTGAAATTTTCGACTTTAGTTTTCAATACTATAGCTATTTCCGTGGATTTTTCTAGCTGATTTTCCCATTTGTAAATAGAGCTAATTTCTGGATAGATATTAGCGCAAGCTATAAGTTTTTTCTCAAGAAGTGCTTCAGCAATACTTTCTAAATTCTCTTTAGAATCACCAGTCGTGTATATTAAACAATATTCCTTACTCATTTTTCATTCTTTTTTTTCTTTTGCTTCTTTTCCTGAATTCATAGGGACTGTACTTTGTACCGTTTTCTTCATCCCAAATATTTATTTTAGCTTGTTTTGCTTTAGCTTCAGCTTCTTTAAATCTAACAGCGTATTTATCATTATCACCGATAATAAATAGTTCTGCTAAGCCTTCTTTTAAAAGTTTTTCATTTAAACTGGTTTTTTCATAATGATTTTTATCTTTCTCTGTGTATATGTAAGCAAGAAGCCTGCCATACTTATCTCTTTTTACTAAGTCTGTCTCAAGTTTGATTTTATTCGAGTTATTTAATTCTTCTTCTAAAAACTCCTTAGCTATTTTCCCCCAGGGTTCTTGCTTAATTTCTGGACAATCTATTCCTAGAAGTCTTACTCTTACAATACCAAGCTTTTTAGTTTTAACTTTAACTGTATCTCCGTCAGGAATAGCAGTTATGGTTCCATAAAAGTTATTAGACTTACAGGAACTAAGAAAAAATATACTGAGAAATAAAATAAAGTATTTTTTCATTAGTTCAATTTTAAAAGAGTTTAATAAAAATCTATTTTTATTAAGTGATTTTCGCAGATTTGTTATTAACAATAACACTAACACTATTGCTATTATTAGCTAAGCATGGCTTCTAGAACTTATAAATATCTAAATGCTATAACTGTTGCTTTTGTTGTGGTTATCCTTATTTGTAACTTGATTGCAAGTATTAAAATAACTCAGATTCAGCTTCCTATTTTTGGAAATAAAATTAGCTTTGCAGCAGGATTACTTTTTTTCCCAGCTTCCTACCTTATAGGAGATTTACTTACCGAAGTCTATGGTTACTCTAAAAGCCGTCAGGTAATATGGTCTGGCTTTATTTCTTTACTCGCTGCGAATCTGATCATAAAGTTTCTGGTGGCTTTGCCACCTGACCCTCACTGGGGTTTACAGGAAGCTTATAGCCAAATCTTTGCGATCGGTTTTAGGG
>CALBDR010000225.1 GCA_937927525.1 uncultured Candidatus Melainabacteria bacterium | reverse complement strand
TGGTAAATTTTTGAACCATTTTTACAGTATTCAATTATTACTGGGATATCATTCGTCTCATTAATGATAATTACTTTATTACCGTTAGGTGCTTTACCAAAATAGAGTTTTTTGTGTTCTGGGTCAGTTAAAACTGATAAGTTTCTAATTTTTTCTGGTGTAATGAATTTTTCTTCGATTAATGTTTTGATTTTACTTCTTACTCTTACTGTCATTTTCTACCTCTTTTTTTGTGTTGTTTCGCGTTCCTCTAATACTTTTATTTCTTTGAATAAAAGCGTTTTTCTCTAATTACTGATTTATCTCCACTAAATCAGCGCATTAATATATATCTAATTTTTTAGATAAAATCACTCAAAGCATTGCTAACTATATGTTTATAGTGCTTGCTTATTTAATTGTTTAAAAATTTTCTCTTCGTTAAGTTTGAATCTGTTTTGCCATCAATCAAACTTAGTTTACCTAATCCATTAATAACATTCCTAGGTTATTTTAAGGTTAAGGTCTTTAATTTTTTTTAATATTTTATTTAAGGCTCTTTACATATTATATTGAGGCTTTGTATAATATGTATTAGCTGAATTTTGGCTTAAGCTCAGTAGAATGTTCTAAAGCTAAATATTCAGCATAAAATGAACTGGCAGAATGCAATTATTAGGAAGAAGACCAGAAGATACTATTACGCCAGCAAGTAACACTAATGGCTCTCTTAATAGTGTGCCAAATTTTACCCAAACTCCTGATGCAGCAAATAATTTAGTCTCGGGACCTAATAAGATCCAGACTTTAGACCCGAGTACTAGAGTTAGTGGGGCTAATATAGCAAAGCCTGAAGTTTCTAAGAAAGGTTTTTTTGCAAAAATATTAGATACTATAAAATTCCCATGGTTTAAGAAGAAGGATGAGCAGGAAATAGCTGCAAATAATGAGCCAGCTATCCCTTTACCTCAGAATATTGTTTATTTACCTACGGATTTTGATAATGTTATTGCTTTAAAGAATGATGATAAACATCTAAGTAAGGATGATTTGGTTAAATTAGGTTTACCAAAAGAATTTTTACCACTTTCTCATACTATGAACCATAAAGGTGAAGAGCTTGAGATATTAGAGAATATTGCATGGCAGCAGTTGGCTTATGATCTTTATCAGGGTTTTGCTTTTGAACAGAATAAGAAGGGAGAATTAGAGCCTAAGATTCTTAATAATCGTTTTGCTACTGTGGTGGTTACTCGTAACCCTTATGAGCGTGCAGTAGCTAAGTTAGATACTTTAGACTCTCCCATACTAAATACCTTAAAACCCACAGTGATAGGACGCGAACAATTAGGTGCTAAGGAAGAAGTAAATGATCCTAAACTTAAAACTTATTCTCCTAATAAAGGACGTTTCGGGTTCTTTGGGAGGTTAGGTTATGGCTTTAAAATGTTGTTTACTAAACCGGGTAATTTTTTTAAAACTATTAAAAAGTATGGTTGGAAGCATGCTACTGAAAAACCACCTAGTAAATGGATTCCCTATCTAATTCCTAAAAGTGAATTTAAAGACGCACAGGGTAATATGAAATCTGCTTATGTGCCAGTTTTACTGGATGATACCTTAGAGAATAATGGCGGAAATAATCATAAAGATGGTTTTCAGCCTGCATATTTAAATGAGCTGCAAGATCCTAAGAAATTTATAGAGGCTACTATTACTTCTGGAATTGATAAAGACACTGGTAAATTCAATCCCCGTAAAACCCGCTTTTATCAAGAAATTTTAAAACAATTAATTTTACCTATGGAAAACCAAGGTATAGATGCTTTCTTGAAAAGTAAAAATACGAACTTACCTGATACTGAAGTTAATGCTGTAGATCAGTTTAAGCAAGCTCATACAACTGGTACTTTAAAAGATAGTGGCAGAGCTTATCCTTTTCAACCCATTGAAAATTTCAAAGCCCAAGGTGGCTATCAGCAAGAATTTTTACAGTCTGTAAAAATGTCAGATCTTAAAGCTATGGCTTCTTAGTCCTTTGTGTATTCTACATATTCAACATTTTCTTCTTTATAGATTACAGCTCCTGTTCGTTTATCTTTAAAGACTATGGTACCATCAGCTTCTTGCTCGATTGTGTAGTCATTAGCAGATCCTTCTAGAATTAAGGTATCAGTACCATCACCACCATCTATTCTGATATCGCTTCTATAGCTTGCAGACTTCACTTCTATTGTATCGTCACCTTCCCCTAGATTGACATTTACATCAAATGCTCCATATGCAACATTATTTATATTATTTCTATTGTTAGCATAATGTGCAGCAGTTGTATTTGCATTATTATTGCTTTGGTGTTCATCATCTATTATTACTTCATCATTACCTTCACCTGTATTAATAGTGGTTTCTAGGTTATTCTTGTGTCCATAGAGGTAATTACCATGTGCAGTATCGTCACTTTGGTTTAAGGTAATAGAATCATCACCTGCTCCAGAATCTACAGTATCTCCATAGTTTTCTAAAGTAATATCATCATTTCCTGTCCCAGTTGTGATTTCATTATCAGTGCTCACTCCTGTTCCGTTATTCAAGTTACTTGTTTTATCTTCAACAACTATAGTGTTGTTACCGTTACCAGCATTTATTGTATTATTTACACTGTCACCAGTAACTGTAATGGTGTCATTACCAGCATTGGTAGTAACTTCGTTGTTGTCTGAATATAGGTCTATTGAATTATTACCACTACCAGCAGTTATATTTGCTTGGTTCCCATAGATATTAGCAACATTATTACCATCACCAAGGTTAATATCAGCATTATCTGCATAATGGTCTAGGTTTACAGCTGCATTGCCTCCACTATAATCTAAGTTGTAATTATATACCTCATTCATGTTATCAGTGAATTTAACTAATTCGACATTTGCTTCTTTGTTGATTACTGCACCAGTAGAATTATTTTTAAAAGTAATAGTTCCATTATTTTGGTCTTGAGTGATCGCATAGTCAGAGGCTGAACCTTCCAGTACTAATGTATCTGTACCTGCACCACCATCAATATTGATGTCACTTCTGTAACTAGCTGAATCTACATTGATGGTATCATTACCCTCACCTAGGTTGACATTGATGTCAAACGCACCATATGCGACATTATTTACCTTATTTCTATTGTTAGCATAATGTGCAGCAGTTGTATTTGCGTTATTACTCTCTTGGTGTTCGTCATTGATATTGACTATATCGTCACCTGTACCAGTGTTGATATTTGTTTCTAAGTTACTGCTATGTCCATAGAGATAATTGCCATGAGCAGTATCCTCACTTTGGAACAGATTTATCGTAATTTCATTTTCACCACCAGTAGTAGTAACTTCATTATCATCAGAATAGATCATGACAGTGTCATCACCTGTTCCTGAGGTCAGATCAGCTTCATTACCATGAAGGTTTACGGTATTATCACCTTCACCTACATTTATATTTGCGTTATTAGCATAACTGTTTATAATGTCATCACCGTTTCCAGATGTGATGTTTTGTGAATAGTTTTGTCTACCAGTATCATCTACCACTGGGTCGTTTGGTGGTGGAGCCGGAGGCGCTGGTGGTTCTGGTGGTGGAGCCGGTGGTGCTGGTGGCTCTGGTGGTGGAGCCGGAGGCGCTGGTGGTTCTGGTGGCGGAGCTGGAGGTGCTGGTGGCTCTGGATCACCTGCAAGTAAAGCACTAAGCTCGTCACTGCTTATTGATTGATCAGCAAAATTAAAGCTTTCAACATTGCTGATATTATGTACTTCATTGTTATTTGTATTAGTTAATGTAAAAGAATTATTACCATCATCGACAATTTCATAATCTGCTAGGTTAGCTCCTACTTGAACTGTGTCAAATCCTGATCCACCTTCAACAGAGCTATTTCCACTACCTATATTTATAGTGTCGTTTCCTTGACCAGCGTCAACGATATCATCACCACTGCCAGTATTTATAGTATCGTTACCAGTACCTGCATCAATGATGTCATTACCTGCACCAGCATTAATAGTATCGTTACCAGAACCACCATCAATGATGTCGTCACCTGCACCAGCATTAACGGTATCATTGCCACCGCCCGCTGATATAGTATCATCTCCGTCAGTTCCATTAATTAAATTGTCACCTTCATAATCGATAGGAGTTTCTTCAGGCATTTCTATAACGTCTTGAATCTCGCTTTTATTAAAAACTTCTTCACCATTTTCAGTTAAAAAGATGAAGTTTTCGACTCCTGAAACGGTGGTAACATTATTTTCATTATTAATATCTCTAATGACAATATTGCCGTCATCGTCATATTCCATTGAGAAGTTATCTGAATTCCCTTCAAATATTACGGTATCGTTACCCATACCTCCAATAACCCTGTTATTACCTGATCCAGCGACGATAAAGTCATCGCCAATCCCACCGTCTAAAATATCGTTACCAGCGCCACCGTGTAAATAGTCATTGCCGATACCACCGTGAATTTCATCATCACCGATACCACCATGTAGAGTATCATCGCCGATACCACCATCTATATAATCATTACCTGCTCCACCTAGGATTCTATCGTTTCCATTACCACCATTAAGAGTGTCATCACCGAAACCGCCATCTATAATATCATCACCATTTCCAGAGTTTACAAGGTCACTTCCAAGTCCAGATAAAACTAGGTCATCTCCATTACCAGAGTTTATCGTGTCATCTCCTGCTAAAGTTGCAATATTATCATCAGCATTAGATGTATTAATGACGTCATCTTCTGCACTTCCAGTATTTCCAAGACCATCTCTTAAAGTATCTATCCGGCTACTTGTTTCTTCAAGTTCAATAGCTGCTATATTGGCGTTATCTTGGGCTGCTCTGTCTAAGTAATTACTCAGCCCAAAGAAATATTAAGTAAAAACCAAGGAATTATTTAGTAGATTTTTGAAAGATTGCAATAGGTTAAAT
>CALBDR010000224.1 GCA_937927525.1 uncultured Candidatus Melainabacteria bacterium | reverse complement strand
AACCAAGACCAACTAATCTCAAAAAGTACAGAGATAACTACGATTCAATTGTTTGGTCAAAACCGAAAGAAAATAAAAATCAAAAAAATAATAAAAATGAGAGTTGACATATATCAAAAAGGTGTGATAGTGTCTTCTGTATGAACAAAACATATAACACATGTATTAAGTCGATTGAAGAAATCACAGGCCGTAAGCACGTTGATAGCTCTCTGCCTGCAACTAAAAAACAAAAGATGATCTCGCGTTATCTTGATCCAAGTCGCTATGAGTTTCTTGGATTTGTTAACCGTACTAATAATGCTGTTTTGCGTCCTCGCTACCACAGCGTACGTGATAACTGGGGTCGTTTTGCTGCAATCGAAGCTTAATATATCTCTATAATCGCACTCAGAGCCCCTACATTGTAGGGGCTTTGTTATTTTCTAGGTTGAAGTACTACGAAACTTATGTAATATAAGTCATATGAAAACTACAATAATTGTTAAGTTACAATTTGAAGCTCTGCATTGTTGGCCTGGTGTTGTTGAAGCTTTACCTGATATTGCAGATATCCATTTTTTACAATATCCTCATAGACATTTATTTTATGTCACTCTTGAAAAAGAAGTATCACATTCTGATCGAGATGTTGAAATAATTCTATTCAAGAGAAAAGTAGAAGAGTATTTGAAGCTAACTTATTCAGGCAATTTAGGAGCAAAATCTTGTGAAATGTTGGCTGAAGAATTGTTACAAAAATTTGATTGTCTGATGGTTGAAGTATTAGAAGATAATGAAAATGGTGGTAGAGTTTATTGTTAAATTGTATTAAGATATAACTCATATGATTTCTTTTGTTTGTGGACAACTATGTTGCGGAAAAACAACATACGCTAAAGCATTAGTAAACATAACAAATGGCAAATTTGTTGAAGTAGGAGATATTGTTAGAGATATTAAACAAACTACAGACCGTAAACTTCTACAAGACAGTAAAGAGTTATGGGTTCAGATTGTGGAAGAGCTTGAACGGTTATCTAAACAGTATTGTAATACTGATATTATTATTTGTGGAGTTAGACAAAAACAAATACTGGAAAAATTTCCAGACTCAACCTTATTATGGATCGAGTGTCCGAATAATGAACGTGAAAAAAGGTATAAAGAGCGTAATAGAAGCGGTGATGCTATTTCATTTCAAACAGCTGATAACGGAGATATATCTTTAGGAATCTTAGAAGTAAAAGAGTATATCTTATCCAACAAACATTAAAATCTTATGGACTTTTATACAATACCTCCAAACAAACATCTAGACTTGATGCATGAAGGAAATAGATACTTTGCTCTTGCTCATCATTATTTTTCTGACACTGAGTATAGAAAATATTTTTTAAACTTAAGAAAAGGCAACTCTCAAGCTTTTATTACACTTGATAATGGAGCTGCAGAACATAGTTTAGTTACTGAAACTATGCTGCTGGAAGCTGTTTCAGAGTTAAAGCCGAATGAAGTAATAGCACCAGATATCTTATTCAATAAAAAACAAACAATTATAAATCTGTATAATTTTATTGAAAAGATGATAGAGCATGGCTTTATTAAGCATACAAATGTATTTGGTTGCCCTCAAGGAAGTAACAAACAAGAGTGGTTAGAATGCTATTATATTATGATGATTAATCCTATGGTTTCTGTTATAGGATTAAGCAAGATAGCAGTGCCTAAATGTTGGCATAATGTTGTTGGAGATCAGAAGATTGCTGTTTCTCGTAATCAATGTATTCAAGAATTATATGAAAAGCAATGGCTTCGTAAACCAATTCATTTATTAGGAATGGGAGAACACACAGAGTTTGATTATTACAATGAACATAAAATACCTAATATAAGAAGTTCTGATAGTTGTTATACAGTTCTAGCTGCTTTAAATGACATATCCTTTAAAGATGGTATAACTACTCGTGTTCCTACAACAAATGAGTATTTTAATCAAACTTTAACATCTGAACAGATTATATTAGCAAAGAATAATGTTGAATATCTTAAAGAAAAATATAAACAAATATGAACTTATTAATTGTTGTTTGTACAAAAGCAAAAACTCTAGAAGAGTTTAAGTCCCGTCCAATATATACAAGTCTACATAAACAAGTAGAAATGAATCCAAATATAGACTTTAAACTTTTTACAAATAATAGTAGAGGGTTATCTATGTGCTATAATGAAGTATTAAAAGATCCATTAAATATAGACAAAACTGTACTATTCGTTCATGATGATTTGGAGTTAAATGATTTATTTTTATACGAAAAGTTAGCTGAAAGTCCTTATTCTATTACAGGTTTAGCTGGAGCAAAGTCTTTTAACAAACTTTCTGACAAACTAGCATGGCATCTTGCAGCTCATAAAGAATCATATGTTGGAGAAGTCTCTCATTTTAAGGATGGAAAAGTATGGACTACTGTATTTGGTCCTACGAACTCCAGAGCACTAACACTAGATGGATTATTTTTAGCTGTTAGGGTTAAAGATACTGCAGAAAAAGAATTGTTTTTCGATGAAGATTTTGCTTTTCATTTTTACGATCTTGCATTTTGCTTAAAGGCTAACGAAAAACATGTAAAGTGTGGTGTTTGTCCAATATACGTTGTACACCACGGCCTTGGAGATTCAATGCTGTCAGTGGAATGGGAAACAGCAAACCAGCGATTTAAAACAAAATATACCTTATGATATTAAACGAAGAACAAAAAAAACAATTTGCTTTAACCCTAGACCCTAAAACCAACGAGTGGTTTTATGATTGTAAATTTGTTCAAACAAAATTTGCAAGAGCTTTTTTTGGAGATTGGATATCATTTCTCGGAAATATGATAATATTCGATTCTTCTGTTAAAATCGGCAACCTACAAATTCAGAATTGCCTTTGTTTAGTTGCGGAGTTGCAGCATACAAATATTACATCTGGTATTGCTATTCAACGTTTATATAGTACTCTATTAGGGTCTTTAATTACAGATTATACTCAACAAGATTGTTTTTTAAATGAAAATGTACTATTTTACAATAATAAACAGTTGAGTATTATGATATTAAAACCTGTACATGATTCAATTATATTTCATATTTTTATACCGCTGTCCGAAGTGAGTAACAACTCTAATTTGTCCTACCTTGAGGTAGAAGAAGAAAAGCTGCCTGAATTCAAACAGCGTTTACATGACGGGTTTTATGAACTGGTAAGAAGCGTGTTTTTTGAATCTCAAGAAGTATGAGTCCGTTTTCTTTCTTGAAAAACATACTTGTAACAAAGGAGTCTCCTGAACAGTATGACTCTTATATTCCTTATCTTCTCAACCGTTGGTTTAGTTTTATTAATCCTTCAGTTGCTGAAAATATTAATGCTTTTAATAAACAGCTATTTTTAGAGAACAAAGATATACATTTTAAGATACTTGCAACAATATTTCCAAAAACTAAAAAAGTTCCCAATGTTTATTATCTCAAAAAGGAGAAAGAAACTCAGTCTAATCCTGATTCAAAAAACATTGAGCTGTTAGCAAAAAAACATGAGCTATCTATAAAAGAAACTGCTGAGCTTATTTCCCGGTTAAAAATGCTAAGCTAGTTGACTATAAAATGTTTTCGTGTAAGTAGTTTACATGAATAATATTGCTATTCCAGAATTGCCTAGAGAAAATAACGGTTTACCAGATTTAGACCAATATAAAAATTGTCCATTACCAGAAGATTATGAAATAACCGAACTTCTCGGTGATGTTGTAATGGCAGAATATGCTGACGTAGCAGAAGATGGAAAATCCCTTGTAAGAAACGGTATCATCTTGCCATCTGAGGTTGTAGATCAAAAAGCATGGCGCGTTGGTAAAGTTCTTTTAGTAGGTCCTGATACGCGACAAGTCAAAGTTGGACATCATATTATATTTCCTGGAGATAAAGGCATTGTTGGTATTCAGAAAAAAGGCAAAACAATTATATTTTTAGATGAAAAACGTATTTTTGGTATTTGTGCACCTGAGCAAAATTAAAACGTATGAGATTAGGAAGAGCTTCATTGCAAATTTTGCTAATGACAAATGCTGCAGAGCTTAGATTCCGTCGACGTTTAAAAAAACCAGGGTTTAATGATTATCGACGTATGTTGTGTACTTCTGACATTAAATTTCTGCAATCAGCTGCTGGTAAACAAGTATTTCATTTTACTCTTCCGACAAAATCTTTAAAATATGATCCTAGAGCAAAGAATCTTGTTGTAACATATGATTTATTTTTACAAAACTGGAGAATGATTAACTGTGATGATGTAGATGTGATAGCTACTATTAAAACTTCGCCAGATCCTCAGGAGTTTTGGAAATATTTTTATGCAAGCTTAAAACCTATGTCTGTAGGAAACAAACAACAATTTATGAACAAATAAAATGAAAAACCCTATTTCCTTAACTACAGTTCTCAATGAACAAGCTCTGATATCTTTTTTGCAAAAGCCAACCAACTTTTTCCTCAAAGATAAACTTATTAAAAGTGGTCGTTTAATCTTATTCAGAAAAGTTCATTATTCGATACAAATTTCTATTTTAAGTAGTAAACAAAATAATAAAGAAAACTTCGAAATTCCTATACCATTTGATGTAGAATATTATCCTGATGAAAATTTAGTTTATTTTGATTATAGAGTTGCCTCTCTAAAAAGTAAAAACTTGCCAACTATATATAAAAAACCTTCATCTAATTTTTATAATAAAATATTGGAAATAAGCTTGCAAAATTAATTTAATGTTATGCTTATATTCTGAATTGCAGAGCTTGCTCTAGTCAATGTATATTGATATCTTAACTCGTCCGGATTTGTAGTTGTGACTGTCCACTCAGAAATGTCAGGAACTAATGTTGGAGGTGGAAACAAGCTGCTAGTAAATAAATCAACGCCACCACTCAAAGAACCGTGTACAGATAAAT
>CALBDR010000223.1 GCA_937927525.1 uncultured Candidatus Melainabacteria bacterium | reverse complement strand
ACAGTGTTGTTTACCACTATAAGATACTTCAGGCTCAGATCTGTAGTCTCCACCGGCAAAAGCAGGAGTAGCAACAAAACCAAGAACAACTAAAGAGCTTACTAGTTTTTTCATCATGATTAAAATATAATCACTGATGGGCTTTTTGTAAATATATTGAAAATTAATTTGTTTTTATCTTAATAATTTAGGTAGGCATAGCTTTAAAAGAAAACTGATTATAATCATTATATTGTTCATTTACTTCTTCTTCTAGGCTTGGGACTTTTGCTGATTGTTTAGTTTTAGCCCATAGAGCGTTACCCAGTTCATCTAGTGATTTACAGGCTTGACCGAAGACGTTTATTAAGTTGTCGATATTTTCTTGGCCCTGTCCTTTAAAGATGGCATTTGCCCACGGAGGAACTAATGATAAGATGCTGCTGGCTACAAATGTTGCACCCACAGTTCTCTTACTCTTCTCTTTAGAGTCTAAGAGGAAGAAGTCTGTTGCTATACCCAGAATAGCTCTTGAAGTTCTGGTACTGATAGCAACTTTATTCTTTAATGAATTACTTTCAATATCTACCATACGGTCTCGACATAAAATCATACCCAGTGCTTGAACTGCTGAATAGCAAGGTAAAGAAACCATATTAAAGAAGCTTTTAAATTTATCCATTAAATTTTCTTCTTTATTCATAAACTTATTAAGTGAGTCTTTCCAGGCTCTAGAATAGTTAATCAAAAATTCTTCGATTTGATGGATAAAGCTATCGGATTTTCTGGTGACTTTTTCCCCTTTATATTCTTCTATCGCTTCTAGTGCTGTATTAATTCCACAGAATAAACTTGAAGCTACAGGCATGTTCTCTACTGTTTCTATAAGTGGGAAAGACAAAGTCGCACTTAATTTACCAATTAAAGGAATAATATTTTTTTCTTTATGATCTTCTATGGCAAATATAGCAGCTGGAAGACCACTCAGAACTCGTGAGTAGATAGTAACACCTTTCTCAAAGAAATCACTTAATGGCTTCGGTATAAACTTTAGAAAGGGAGAGAAAGCTGCTGTACTATGGAGACCGATTCCTCCAAAGCAGATTTTCATAGCTATATCGTTTAATTTTTTTTGCTTATCTATTAAAAATTTAGTGAAGCCTGATCTATTTTTATATTGGGCAGGGGGGGCTTTATTTTCTTCTGGATTTAATTCATTCACTAAACTTATATTTTTAAATTTTTTTAAAGCTAGCTGTTCTTGATGAAGCCCATCAACCGTTTTCTCTGGATCAATAAAGATTTCATTTGTTATATTTTGATCTGGAAAATTTAGCTGCAAAACTCTAGAAGAGTTGTTTTCACTAACTCTTGCTGTGGCTTTCCCCGTGTTGATTGGCTTAGTATCTAAGCTGGTTTTCATTCGTCATGAAGGCACTTAAACGCAAAAACTCACTAGAATTCCTAGAAATATCCTTGATACTTGATTGAGTCTATACGGATATAGCGCTTTAAATAGAATTATACATTAAATTTGTATTTCGATTTGGCGATGTTTGAACATTTTATGCTAAAGCTGCTGCTGGTTCTTTTTTTGAATCTCTGATTAGGTCAGAAGCAATTTCCTTTATTCGTTCAAAATTCATCATATTATTCTTAGCTGAATTTTTTGTTTTTTCTCTTTCATCAATTATTTTTTGATGATTAGCAACTATATTATTCTTAATTAGACTCTTGTCTTTACCGACTAAGCCATTTGCAATTTCATATAAAGAGTTTGAAATTTGAGATTGGATAATTGTAATAATAGGATTTTTCCACCACCTCATCGTTAAATCTAATATAGAGTTACTGACATATCCAGCCATAAATTGAATTTGATGGTCACTTAGTATTTCTTTCAATGAAGCTTTTCTGCCCTGAGATTTTTCTATAGTTTCTTGGATTTTTTGTATACGTTTCTTCGTAAAGATTATATCCATAAAGCCACCTGAGCTGTTTCTTGCAAAGCCGACTAATTTAGCCCACGGTCCATTAACATCATTCTTTAGTGTAAGGCATCCTATAATTGCTGAAATTCCCAGCATTGGCACACCATAGAGCATTCCAACATTTTCAATTAGGTTTTCACCTTTCTTGATTTTGTCCCAGTAACTTTTCAGTTGTTTAAAGTAAAGCTTAGCTGAGTATGTCAGTGATTCCATCGGAGAATCAAATTCTTCTTTAAGTTCTTTAACGTTGCCATCCATCTGTGCAAGCAAGTGTGAGATCTCATAATCTAGAAATGCTCCTACTGGTACTCCTAAGTTTGCAGGATTCTTAACAGTAAGTTTCCCTAAAAGTGAAGCACGGAATAGTGCATCAGCAAAATTATTATTAGCTAATCTTTTTACACCGATAAGAATGTTACCTAAAGGATTGATTGCTTTTGACCACCACAGAGATAGTTTTCCAAGAGGTTTTTCTATGCCTTTAGGTATTGTCGGTAAGCCAGGAATATTTTCAGAAATTTGTGAAAGGGCGTCACCTAAGTGTGTTGCAGAACCGATTAAAGATATCGGAACTTGTTTTTCAGTTACCCAAGAAACAAAAGGCTCTATTTTATTGAAAATTGTACCGAAGAATTTGTTTTTATATTCCTTCTTTTTATTTTGTTTTTCTGAACTTGCTTCATCCTGAGACTTGTTTTCAGAGCTTAATAATTCTGGTTTATATTTAAATAATTTTTCAAGGTGTTTAATTAGAGCATCTTTGAAGTTAATTCCTTCAGAACTTAATAAATTTAAATCTATTTCTTCATGAGGCTCTTGAGTTTTAGAGATACCCTCACTAGCATGCTTAAGTTTTAGGTGAGAACTTTGAATTTCTGGGTGATTAATAAATTCTTCAGATGCCTTTACTAATGCAAGCAGCACTCCTAGGGTGAATTTTTTATTTTCGCTTCCCTCGTCTTTGAGGTGTTTATAGATAAGGTTAAAAAAGTTTTTTTTAGTTTCTAGGTGATTTTCTTGGTTATGAAGTTCTTCTGGGTTTGCTTTAATAGTCTGAGTGGGGGCGTTAGCTTCACTATTTTCCCCACGGTGTTCTTGGCTGCTTTGCTTAGATAAAAGTGCGCTTTCTTCTACTCCTTCACCACTCGGAAGTTTAGCTTTATCCTGAAGACTCTTAACATTTATTTGATTATTAGTTTTTACTTCGACCAAAGAAATTAATCACCTATATACATATTGCTATATTTTAACTCATTCTAGCTTGTTTCGATTTATAGATCAAGCTAAAGCAGGGGCTGGCTCTTTATTAAAGTTTGCAGCTATGGCTGAGCCTAATTCTTTTACTCTTGCAAAATTGACTATGTTGTTTTGTGCTTGAGTTTTGCTAGCAATCATTTTTTCGTAGTGAGCTACCATGTCATTTGGATTATCTTCTTTCCCTGATAGACCATTTGCTATTTCATATATAGAGTTTGAAATTTGAGATTGAATTATAGTAAAGACTGGGTTCTTCCACCATCTCATCGTTAAGTCAAGAATAGAGTTTGCTAAGTATAATGTCATGAAGCGGACTTGGTGGTCTTTAAAAATATCTTTCAAGCCAGCCTTTTCACCGGTAGCTTCTTTTGCTAGTTTTTGGAGTTTTTCTATTCTTTGTTTATTGAAAACTATATCCCAAATCCCACCAGAGCTATTTCTAAAGAACCCTAGAATTTGAGCTTTTATACTATTTACTTCTCCTTTAAGCATGAAGGTTCCAAGTAAAGATGAGATGCCTAAAGCTGGAACAGCATAAAGTAAGCCAAGGTTTTCAAGAGGTTTCTCACCTTTTTTAAAGTTATCCCAGTAATTTTTTAATATACCTTTGTACATATCAACATGATAAGAGATTGATTCACCGATACTATCAAACTCTTTTCTTACTTTTTTGACATAGCCTGTATTTTCAGCAGACATCATTGTCATTTTATGGTCAAGGAAAGTTCCTACAGGCACACCTAAATTGGCAGGTTCTTTAACACCTAGCTTGAATATTAATGAAAATCTGGCTAAAGCATCTACGATATTATTTTTGGCTAATGACTCCAAACCTTGAAGCATGTTACCTAAAGGGTTAATAGCTTTAGACCACCACATTGAAATCCCACTGATAGGCTTTTCCAAACCTTCAGGAATAGATGGGACTTTATTACAAAATTCAGAAATTTTTGCAAGTGCATCTGCTCCATGACTTGCAGCACCAGCAAGAGATATGTTTACTTGGTTTTTAACAATTAAGTCAACAAAGGGTTTTATTGATTTATAAATTCCTCCAAATAATTTATTTTTATAAAACTTCTCTTTAGCTATTTTCGTACTAGTTTTTGATACTGAATCTTCCGAAGAATTAGTTAATTCTGCCTCATTTTGAAAAATAGTTTCAATAAATCTAATTATTGATTCTTTAATATTTTTTTCTTTAAAGCTATGACTTAAATCCACAGGTTCATTTAGTTCATGAACCTTATTTAATTCTTCATGATGTTCATTTAAATTTTTGTGTAATTCGGTAAAATTGTGTTTTACAGCTAT
>CALBDR010000222.1 GCA_937927525.1 uncultured Candidatus Melainabacteria bacterium | reverse complement strand
TGAAAATAAATTTAAGCACTTGAATAAGTTGTCTAGTGTTTCAGGGTGTTGACACAATTCCAAGTTGAAAGAAAGTTCCGACAACCTAAATAAAATTGAGGCGATACTCCATGATGCTCGAAATGCCGTAAGCTCACTTGGTTCAATTAAATTTGTTCAAGTCTTTGATGATCAAGCAGATGAATTTAAAAAATCGATTGATAGATGGCTTTTAGTAATAATTGCCGTTTCAGTGATTACGGTTTTTGTCCTGACATGTTCAATAGTGAAATTAGCAACTCCTGCAAGTTTTGATAGTGTACCTGAATTTATTAATAGTATTAATCTGGAATTCCTGCCTTTACCATTAACAAAGGTTTTCATTGTATCCTTTTTATCATTTCTTCTATTTCAAAGTATTAGAATCTATAATGCAAATAGGCATATGTATTCTATGAATAAACATAGAGCAAATTGTTTAAGAGTTTTCGAGGCTTTAAAGGAAGGAGCGCATGACAAGTCTCTAAGAGATACGATTCTAAGTCAGGCTGTCAAAACAATCTTTGACTTTGGAATAACAGGTTTTATTCATTCGAAAGACCAGAGTAGTTTTTCTGTATTTGATGCAACTAAAATCATTAACAAAGGTCATGAATAATAGATATCTACTCCTATTGACATAGTTCGTAATGCATCAATTACAGTGGCTACTAATTATAATTATTGTCATTGCTATCCCCCTTCCAAGCCTCACCCTTAAGCCTAGGCACAAGCTCATTCATAACCATATCAAAAGCCTTATCGAAATCCCATTCAGTCCCAACGGCAAGCAAAGGCTCCATATCCATTCGAAACTCATCGTGATCTTTTTTGAGTATCATATTGCGCTCGAACAAAGCTCTTGTGATTTGCTCATCAACTTTGTTACAGTAGTCTTCAAGTAATTGAACGGCTCTATCTACATCAACTAGATTGCGGTTCAAGACCATCCAAGTATCAAACAAATCTCTGCCTTTGCGCCTTTGATAGAGTGCTTTGATTTTAGTTGCAATCATTTCATCAAACTGATAGACAAGAAGATCTGCCTCTCCGCTAAACCATTCTGAGTTTACAGAGAGCTTTTCTTTTTTTAGTTCTTTAAGATGGAAATGCTCAGTGGTATTAATTTCTATTTTTAGTTTTATTGGCTCACCATCAACTGATTCATAAGTGTAATAAATTTTGACACTGCGTCTGGTGATCTTCCATTTTGGTTTACCTAGCCAATGGTCAATAGCAGAGCGTAATTGATCCAGAGTTTCCCCTATTGGTTCAGAATTAATCTGGACCAAATCTATATCTTCACTAAAACGAGCCGGTGGATCTATAAATAGCTTATTGAGAGCGGTTCCACCTCTAAAAGCTAGGTTCTCTCTCATTTTAGGCTGCTTATAAATCTCTACTAAAATTCTAGTAAGAATCAAATCATGCTCCACCATTTGTAGAGCTTTCCATGGAGCTTCTGTGTCTCTCCACTGCTCTAATATATCGTTTGCAATCATAAATCACTCTCCACGGTTGTATTTTCAATTATTTTCCATTTGCTATCACGACTACAACCCTTGCTTGGTAATTCAGGAGTGAGTTTTAAGTAAGTGAGTTCTTGTTTAGCCAGATACTTAGCAAGCTTGTCTATGACTTTGGCTTTGTGTTTGGCACTCTTGTCATCGTCTGAATCTAACTGCTCCAAAATATACCCTAGTCGCTGAACCCAGCCTTTGCCATTGGTTTGTTTTGCAAGTGCAACTAGTTTATCAGCATCAATACTATCAATTAGTTCATAGAGTACAGTTGCTACATTACCCAGCCCAGCTGATTTACGAGTATATAGCACTAAGTCCATAGCAGTTAGTTCTGGGCTAGATACTTTTAGATAGCCAACTTTTTTGGTAAAGTCTTGGGTTGGCAAAGCATCTAGTGATTTTTTGTAAATAAAATTAATTCCTATTGCACCGAATCTTAGTGGCTTCATTTGTTTGTTTACCATCACTTGAAAAATCATTGGTCTTTGGTGAGCAGCTCCATATTGTTGAGCGGCACTAAGCAAGCAAGCATAATAATCTTGCTTTAAATGTTTCATTAGCATGATAGTAAGATCTGCAGCATTGGGAGCACCCTGGGGAATTTCTTCTGGCGCAACTATGATATAGAAACCTCTTGAGGGGCTAATAATTTCTCCAGATTTTTTTAAATAGTGAATTCTGTCATTGAATTGTTGCTGGGTAACCCCGAGTTCTTTTATAGCTTCTTTTGCAGTAAAAGATTTTCTACCTTTGGTTCTGATATTTTTGATGTAGCTGCCTAAAGTTGCCATATTGCTTTAATTGGAATTATTCCTATTATACCAATATATTAACTTTTTAGCTCTCGTCGTCAAATAAATATTGACTCCATAGTGTATTAATGGTGTTATTTGGAATCGTGATTCCTCCCTCATATACGCCAATACCCTTACTAACAGTAGTTGATCAGACCAGCAAAACCTTGAGTGCTCTAGCTGAACACCTTGCTAGTCATCAAGGACTTGAGATTTTTGACTCACCTGGATTGGAT
>CALBDR010000221.1 GCA_937927525.1 uncultured Candidatus Melainabacteria bacterium | reverse complement strand
AAAAATCATTCGCCGCGTTCGCCGCCCTAAAAGGAGCGAATCGAGGTGGCATTAAGCACTAAAGAAATAGCCCAAGATTTAGGGCTTAGTATTAGAACTGTACAAAAATATATCAAAACTGGATTTTTACTAGCAAAGCTGGAATATATCAAAGGAAATCCGCTATACAGTATAGAAAGTTCTGAATATTTGGCTTGGAAGCAAAAACATTTCTCAGGTTTAAAACGTGGGGAAATTATAAAATCTAAAAGTCATTTTAATGATCTAGGAAAAGAAGAAATAAAAGCAGAGCTTACAGAATGGCTTCACTGGTGTGAAACTGGAATGTTAACTGGTAAGCCTATTAAGCCAAGAACAGTAGAGCTATATGAGTACTATTTCAATCTTTACTTAGAAAAACTCGGTAAATACCCTAGTAAACCTTTAATAAGTATAGAGAAAGCTAGAAAAGTATTAGGCGCAATCCCTATTAAAAGCTTCAGTACTAAGATGAATATTTATTCAGCCTTGATGAGCTTCAGTAAATATTTGATTGTGAATTTAAAGCTTGAGCTTAGTTTTAGAGATAAGCTAAAAGAACTAAGACCAAGAAGATCATTACCAGCAAAGAAAACTTCATTAACTGAAAAGCAAGTCGACAATTTAATTAAGTTTGTAGACACTATGAAAGGTTCAGCTAGCTTCAAAGATAAAATCAGAAATAAAGCTATTCTCATGACCTTTTTACATACTGGCTTAAGAGTAAGTGAACTTGCTAATCTCACTTTAAAAGATGTCGACTTAGAGAATCGAATGATAAAAGTCAGACTAGGCAAGGGAAATAAAGATAGAGCAGTTGGGATCAGCGAAGACTTATACCACGCTCTTTATAGGTATATAGAAACTTTAGACTGTTCTAATTCTGAATACTTCTTTGTTAGTAGATTTGGGGAGAAATATCAATCTCATTCCCTGACTCAAAAAATTAGACGAATTTCTAGAGCCGCTGGATTTGACTCCATCTCACCACATAGCTTGAGAAGATCTTTTGTTACTATTAATGCCGCTAAAGGTAAGCCACTTAATCATCTTCGTATCGCTTGTGGACACTCTGATATTACAACTACTCAAGGTTATTGTATGACTAGTCAGGATGAGCTAATAGAGGCTATGAAGGGGTGGTAGGATAGAGAGGTGGATAAATCAAAGTATGAAACATCAGAATCTTACTTCTTCGTTGATGAATCTGGTGATCCAATTTTCTTTAATAAGCGTGGAGAATCTTTAGTTGATAAAGGTTATGCTTCACCCTTGCTATTACTTGGATTTATAAAAACTAAAAACCCAAAGAGCTTACGTAAAGCAATTTTAAATTTACATCAAGAGGTTATTAATGATAGTTACTTGCAAGATATCCCTTCCATGAAGAAAACCAAGATTGCTTTTCATGCTAAAGATGATTGCCCAGAAGTTCGAGAAAAGGTTTTTAAGCTTTTAAAACAGCTTGATTTTAAATCTGAATTTGTTGTTGCTAGAAAGAGATTAGATATTTTCACGAAAAGACATAAGCGTAATGAAGATGTTTTTTATAACGAGATTGTTTCACGTTTATTTGAGCGAAAATTGCATCAGGACAATAACGTGATTTATTTTGCCAAAAGAGGAAATAAAGCTAAACAACATCACTTAGAGTCTGCTATACAGACTGCATTGTTAAATTTTGAGAGTAAATATAACAAGAAAGTTGAAACCAATACTAAAGTTTTAGTTCAAGTAGCTTCAGATGAACCTTGCTTGCAAATCGTAGATTACATGAATTGGATTATCCAAAGAGCTTTTATAAAAAAAGAAATGCGTTATTTTAACTACCTAAGTGATAAGGTGAGCTTTATATGTGATATCTATGACTTTGATAAATATCCTCAAAATTTTTATAATAAAACTAATATCTTTGATACAAAAAAAATAACCCCGTTGTAGCTAGGGTCTAAGACCGCACGGCATGAAGCCGACTTTCACTATCAAGGGAGTTATATTACTAATATACCCTTAATAAATTACTTTTTGCAAATTATAAAAAGATTTACGAGTTTATAAGCAAAAAAGACCCAATCTCTTGGATCATTGCTTAAAAGTATTTTGTTTCGATAAGAACATTATGCCCGGATTTGAAATATTTTAAACGTGTTTAAATAAATTTTTAAAATAAGAGTAAAAGTAGGAATATGCCAGTAACAGTAGATCAAATCAAAGAAGAAATCTCAAATATCACCATCCATAACCCAATCAATGAGATGAGGCTAAATTTCCTATTCATGAAAAGAGGGCGTTTGATGTACTTTTTAAGATTAATAGAAGCAGAAGAAGTTTTAAAAGATAGTTTAAGTGATAAAGAAATTCTTGAATTAAAGCTTCACCTAGAGAAGACTCAGGAAGCAATAGATAGTCATCATCTAATGTCATTCAAAAAACGCAATAAACAAGAAAGCGAGCTTCAGGAGATGAGCTATAAAGAATTAAAGCAGGGCTTAAAAGACTATAAACAATCAATGAATGCTTTTATTCGTAAGAATAAACGTTCTAATATCGGTAG
>CALBDR010000220.1 GCA_937927525.1 uncultured Candidatus Melainabacteria bacterium | reverse complement strand
GAATTGAATCCTATTAACACAGAGGGAAAACCAGAATTTGCTAGTTCTAAAGTTGAGATACCAATTTTAGGTCAAATCACAGCTGGACTTCCTCTGGAAGTTACAAATCAAGCAGAAGAATATTTAGAATTAGATTCGTTCTTTCCAGTTGGTTGCTATGCCCTAAGGGTTAAAGGTCAAAGCATGATTGATGCTCTTATAAATGATGGAGATGTAGTTTTAGTGGAGCCTCGTAAAGTAGCTAATAATGGTGAAATCGTTGTAGCACTAATAAATGGAGAATCTAGTACCCTAAAAAGATTTTATAAAGAAGCGAATGGTATGATACGCCTTCAGCCTGAAAACCCATACATGGAAGCTATATATGTAGATCCTCGTGTTGTTGGATTTGATATTCAGGGTGTTATTAAGGGCGTTCTTAGGAAACTCTAATACACAGCTCTTGAAACTTCTCTAACTGCGTTATTTGAGCTTGGATTGAGGATGCGAAAGCTCGCTTTCATATCCGAGATACGCGAAAAGCTTAATGCTTTAGCATCACACAAAATTTCACAAACCATCATTGACGGAAGTCAACTCAGTCTTGTGAAATTTTGCAAGCCTTGTTATAAAAGCTTCAAAAGCTGTGTACGTTTTGGCTTACTTAGTTCTTAGGTTAAAAAATTTAAGACTTTAGTATTTAACTTATCAAGATCAAGAATAAAATGCTAAAATCCGTTATTGATATGACTACAGCTACAGATCTTAAAGAAGGTAAAGTTATACAGGTCATCGGGCCTGTTGTTGATGTTGAGTTTAGTAACGGACATCTCCCAGAAATTTTTAATGCACTGAAAATTACGGGTAAAAATAACCTTGGTGATGAAGTAGTAGTAACTGTTGAAGTTCAACTTTTACTAGGTGATAACAGAGTTAGAACTATTTCTATGAACGCTACAGAAGGTTTAGCTAGAGGTATGAAAGTAGTAGATACAGGAAGCGCTATCAAAGTACCTGTTGGTGAATCTACTTTAGGGAGAATCTTTAACGTTTTAGGTGAGCCAGTTGATAACGGACCTAAAGTAGCGGCTAAAGAAGATCTTACTATTCATAGAGAGCCACCTGCTCTTTCTGAACAAGCTACTCAAGTAGAGATTTTTGAAACGGGTATTAAAGTAATTGATCTCTTAGAGCCATATGTAAAAGGTGGAAAGATCGGTTTGTTCGGTGGTGCTGGTGTAGGTAAGACAGTACTTATCATGGAACTTATTAATAATGTAGCGAAAGCCCACGATGGTATTTCAGTTTTCTCTGGTGTAGGTGAAAGAACTCGTGAAGGAAACGATTTATACCATGAGATGAAAGATTCAGGTGTACTTGAGAAAGTTGCTCTAGTATACGGTCAGATGAATGAGCCTCCAGGAGCGAGAATGAGAGTTGCTCTCACAGGTTTAACTATGGCTGAATACTTTAGAGATAAAGAACAAAAAGACACCCTCCTTTTCGTTGATAATATTTTCAGATTCACTCAAGCAGGTTCAGAGGTATCAGCACTTTTAGGTCGTATGCCTTCAGCTGTAGGTTATCAGCCGACACTCGCAAACGAGATGGGACAACTTCAAGAAAGAATTACTTCTACTGAAAACGGTTCTATTACTTCAGTTCAAGCGGTATACGTACCTGCGGATGACTTAACAGATCCAGCTCCAGCGACTACATTCTCTCACTTAGACGCGACTACAGTACTTAATAGATCTATCGCAGAGCTTGGTATTTACCCTGCGGTTGATCCATTAGATTCTACTTCTACAGCTCTTAAAGAGTCTATTGTAGGGGAAGAGCACTACAAAGTAGCTAGAGGAGTTCAAGCTATTCTTCAAAGATATAAAGAGTTACAAGATATCATCGCTATCTTAGGTATGGATGAGCTTTCTGAAGAAGATAGAAACACCGTTAATAGAGCTAGAAAAGTTCAGAAGTTTTTATCACAGCCTTTCTTCGTAGCTGAAGTATTTACTGGTATGTCTGGTAAATATGTTAAGTTAGAAGATACTATTAGAAGTTTTAAAGAAATCTTGGAAGGTAAGCATGACGATCTTCCAGAGCAAGCTTTCTATATGGTAGGTTCTATTGATGAAGCTATCGAAAAAGCTAAAACTATCTAGTGTGGCAACTCTTTGATATCGCATATGTAATACCCTCTGCTGTTTTTCTAGGTTACTTCCTTGGAGAATATATATTTGAGCATTATGGCTTAGACTATAAAGTCATGTCGATAATGATCTTCGCGACATTAGGTATTATCCTTACCTTTTTCAAAATCAAAAAATTTGTCGATAAAGCAAACTCTCAAATAAAATCCAAATCAAAAAATGATTCTGAAAATTAGATGAAGACTTTCGAGAATTCTCTAGCTAAGAGCACTTTTAAGATAATAGTTAACCTGTTATTAACCATGTTTTTGTAATCTTAATTAAGCAATATATCGGGGGGAATATCAGTTGAAGCAAACTAATCACGTTTTTCAAGTGATTATAAAATCACTTAAAAGTGATTTTGATTTTATTATTGATTTAATTAATAATGAATTCCATAAACTATTTAATAATAAACAGTTAGAGGAGTTTGCTATCTTAGAGGAAGCTATGAAAAAGGTCTTAGAAGACCCAAAACAAAATTTAAATATGAATTTAATTCCTTATACTGATCAGGATATTAAGTATATTCAAAAAAACTTGAGAATCATTAATTTAAAAAAACGTGAAAACGTTACTTTTGAAATCAATAAAGTCATGCAGACTATTCAAAAGCTCAATACTAGATTAAAAGAAGCAGAGGTGCATATTAATAAACTAAAGAAAAATCAAAACAAAAAAATTACTGAAACCAACATACACGAAGAAATTAAAGACTCTAAATAGAAAAGCAGTGTGGAACTAATAAGCTTAATTAGTGAACTAACCACCGTATTGACTTGAGGAGTCCTGTTTTAGCTGAGGTGGTAGATTTAAAACCTTATCTCTATAAGCAAGTGAAATCTGATCAACTATATCTTTAACAGAAAGCATGTATCTTACTTCACCATTTTTAGTAATAGGGATATGTCTGTAAGACCCATCAGACATTCTATTCAAGGCAAAAGCAATAGGATCCTCCTCTGAAAGCATTTGAGGGTTACGAGTCATATAGTCTTGGATTTTAGAACTACTCATATTTATATTTTTAGAAACTACTCTTCTAAGTAAATCTCTTTCAGTAAAAATACCTACGATTTTACCTTCTGTATCACGTATACCGACACAACCTTTATTGTTATCGGCCATATAAGCTACAGCTTCATTTAAATTAGTATCCTGAGTAACAGTATGAATATAATCTAAATTAAGAATCTTAATAGGATCATTAATCTCTATGGCAGCTGAAATATTATCAAAAGTGGACTTAATACTTTCATCCATAATTTGTAACTCTTCTTCTATATAATCAGATACCATATATTAATTCTACCCTTAATTCATGAGTTAATGTCAAGCAATAGCAAGATATAGAATTATTTCGAAAGACATATTCTTAATTTAAAATAGTGGAATAATAACCTTAGGTTAAAACTTTTTTAATAAAAAGCTAATTAGTTATCTCATGACACAAGAAACATTTATAGTAGATTTAGTAAGAACCCCTATGGGTAGAGGGAAAATAGGATGTTCTCTATCTGGGGTCCACCCCATGGATTTAGGAGCAGCTCCTGTTAAAGCTTTAATAGAAAGAAATAATGTCGATCCTAAAGCCGTAGAAGATTTAATCTATGGTTGTGTAACGCCTATTGCAGAGCAAGGAATGAACATCGCTCGATTAATTTCATTAATGGCTCTAGATGAAACAGTGCCAGGGATACAAATTAATAGAATGTGTAGTTCTGGTATGCAGGCTGTAGATTTTGCAAACCAAGCGATCAAAGCAGGTGACTATGATTTATTGATTGCTGGTGGTTTAGAGCATATGAGCCGAATTCCTATGGGGATGGATACTTTACCCATTCCAACTTCAGCTAGCCAAGGTACTAGCATATCTGATTCTTACCTCGCGAAATACCAAGTAAAAACTATGGGTGAATCTGCTGAAATGATCGCTGAGAAATGGGGTTTCACTAGAGAGGAATTAGATAAATTTAGTGCAGAGTCTCACCAGAAAGCTTTCAATGCTCAATCCAATGGTTATTTTGATAAAGAAATTATCGGAGTAAATACTGAGGCATTCGGCTTAGTAACTAAAGACGAAGGAATTAGAGCTTCAATCGATATGGCAAAAATGGGTACTCTACCTACACCTTTTAAAGATGGTGGGGTAATAACTCCAGGAAATGCAAGCCAAATCACTGACGGTGCTGCAGCAGTTTTACTTGCAAGTGAAAAGGCTTTATCTAAATATAATTTAAAACCTAGAGCTAAAATTATTAAAAGTTATGTCTGTGGTAGTGACCCTGAAACGCAGTTAACTGGACCTATTCCAGCAGTTACTAAATTATTCGAAAAGACAGGCTTAAGCATGGCTGATATGGATTTAGTAGAAGTTAATGAAGCTTTTGCTTCTGTAGTGCTTGCTTGTGTAAAAGAATTAAATATTCCAATTGAAAAACTCAATGTAAATGGTGGTGCTATAGCTTTAGGTCATCCATTAGGTTGTTCTGGAGCAAGAATACTTGCAACTTTAGTAAATGAGCTCGAGAGACGTGAGTTAAAACGTGGTCTACTAACTATGTGTGTAGGTTTCGGACAAGGAATTGCAACTATAGTTGAGTTAGTTTAAAACAACTTAAAAATACTAATAGTAATCATAAGCAATAGCTGAAATACCAGACATAATCGCCAAATCTAAACTTAAAATGAACGATGTTTTATTATCAGCGAGCCTAATATGCTTATTCAAATTCAAAAAAGATAATTAGGCAAATTCAAAGAGTGCCAAACTATTCAATTCAATATTATTTTAACCTCAAATCAAAAGCTTAAAATACATCTTAGCAACTGTAGATAAAAGCTTATCTTCATCCATTTCAATACGATGCGGGTTGGTTTCATTTAAAAGTTCTTCTACCGCACCTTCTATTAAGCCTGAAATCGCAACAGCCGAGATCTTAGGGTCAACATGCTTAGCTAAAGCTGTTTTTTTTATAATCCTTTCGCTACGCTCAATCAAACGTAAACGAATTTTATAATACTTATCTGCAAACTCTAAATCCAAACCAGCAAGCTCACGGCAAAGCCTGATGATATCGTAATTCCTACGAAAACTTTTAAATAGAGCTGAGATATCTTTTCTTAGTGCACGATAAGCACTCAAACCCTCAGCGTAATCGATATCTAAATCAACACCACCTTCAAATGCCGTGTAGAGATCATCTTCAACTTCTTCAACTAATCTATTAAAAACATCTTTTTTATCTTGAAAATAAAGATAAAAAGTTCCATGCCCGATACAAGCCTCTTTAGCAATATCTTTTACACTTACAGAGTTAAAACCCTTTTCAGAGAAAACTTTACGCGCTGAATCTAAAATATTCTTACAAGTCTTACGAGATTTTGCAGTTTTTAGATCAGTATTCATTAAATATTAATATTCCACAGAGCTTCTAGGTGAAAGTAAAAAAGAACTTATACTGCTGTATAATAACAAAAAGAGTGATTAAATTCAAAAACGTAAGTAAATTTTTTGGTCCCATTAAGGCACTTGATAATATAAGTTTCGACATTGAAGCTGGTGAGATGGTTTTCGTAGTAGGTCCAAGCGGAGCTGGTAAATCTACACTGATGAAGCTTCTTTACAGAGAAGAAAATAATACTCACGGTCAAATACTCATTAATAATATTGATGTAAGCTCTCTCTCTAATGATAAAGTTCCATACTTACGTCGTCGCATGGGTATAATTTTCCAAGACTTTAAACTTTTACCAAATAAAACTATCTTTGATAATATCGCCTATGGCTTAAGAGGCTTAGGTGTATCTGAATTTGAAATTCAAAAAAGAGTCGGTGGTGCTTTAAATTTAGTAGGACTTCTTGATAGAGCTGGAGCATACCCAGATGAGCTTTCTGGTGGTGAGCAGCAGAGAATCGGTATCGCAAGAGCGATAGTCCAGGGACCACCTCTAGTAATAGCAGATGAACCTACTGGGAACTTAGACCCTAAAACATCTATTGAAATTTTTAATTTACTAAAAAGTATATCATTACGTGGAACCACAGTTCTCGTCAGCACTCACAACCATAAAATCGTAAAAGAATTTAGAGAAAGAGTACTTGTTCTAGAAAATGGTAAACTGGTTAATGATACTATTTTAAATCCAAGTCCTTATGCGTAGTCTTAGAATTATTTGGCGCATTCTTAAAGAAACCTATCAGAGCATTAAGTTCTCTGGTATGTCTAATTTCATGGTTATCAGTATTTTAACCGTGACTTTAGCACTATTTGGGGGTGTATTACAGTTTAACTCATCGATTAAACAGATTTATCAAAACCTCGATAATCAGCTTGAGTTATCGGTTTACCTATTAGATGGTGCCGAAACTAAGTCTCTGGCTAATAAAATTAGCCAGATAGAAGAAGTTAAAAAGGTAGATATCATTCCTAAGGATATTGCTTGGAAAAATTTCAGAGCCAAATTTGGCTTTAGTGATGAGGCTGGTAATCCCTTACCTGACACACTGCATGTAAATGTAAAAAAAGCACAGGATCTAAAACCTGTAGTAGAAAAAATCAAGAATTACTCTGGGATTGAACAGATAAGCTTTTCTCCAGAATTATTCCAAGGACTTAAGCGAGTTCGTTCTATATTGTTTTCTTTTGGGTTATTTATCACTTTAATCTTAGCGATAAGTACCGTTACGATTATCTCCAATACTATACAGTTGATTATTAAATCTAGATCACTCGAAATTAAGATACTGAGATTAGTAGGTGTGGACGACTGGTTTATTAGAGGACCATTCATTACTCATGGAGTTTTCTATGGTGTCGTCTCAGCTATCATAGCGATACTACCATTACTTTTCTTCCAACAATTCATATGGAATTCATTCCAAAGTTCATTTAAAACTATAATGCCACTTACTTTTAGCTTTGATTCTAGTAATGAACTTGGCTTGATCTTCTCGATAATGTTACTGACTGGAATTACAGTGTGCTCTGCTAGTAGTTATATGGTTACTAGTAAGTATATAAAGATTTAGTTTAGGCTATAATGATCTAAATGCTAAACGGAAGTAAGCCAGAATATAAATATAAAGCCTCATTAATCATCCCAGTCTATAACGAGGAAGAGAATATTGATCTACTTCAAGCTGAGATTGAGCAATCCTTAGATGGGAAATTAAGTTATGAAGTTATTTACGCTGATGATGGCAGTTCAGACAGAAGTTATGAACTATTAGCAGCTATAGCAGCGAAAAAACCTAATATTAAAGTTATTAAATTAAGAAGAAACTATGGTCAAACAGCAGCTATGCAAGCTGGCATCGAGCATGCAAGTGGTGAAATCATGATTCCCCTAGATTCAGATTTACAAAATGACCCATCTGACATACCTGATTTGATCGCAAAAGTAGAAGAAGGATACGACGTAGTAAGTGGTTGGAGGAAAAACAGACAAGATACTTTTATCAATCGTAAGTTACCTTCAGTTATCGCTAATAAAATTATCTCTGTAATCTCTGGAGTTCATTTACACGATTATGGCTGTAGCTTAAAAGCATATAAAGCTGATGTTTTAAAATATGTGAAACTTTATGGTGAATTACATCGATTCATCCCAGTTTGCGCTAGCTGGTATGGAGCAAAAGTAACAGAAATGCCAGTTAAGCACCACGCTCGTCGCTTTGGAGTTTCTAAATACGGTATTAATCGAACCATTAAAGTTATCCTTGATTTAATCGTCATGAAGTTTTTAACTAATTACGCAACTAAACCTATCTATGTTTTCGGTGGTATGGCGATGCTTAGTTTCTTACTATTTATTGCAAGCACCGTTTGGGCATTAGTACTTAAATTTGGCTATGGTATCGACCTAGACTCGACACCACTACCTGTTATTAGTGCGATGTTTTTCACTGTTTCTATCCAAATCGCAATGATGGGACTTTTAGCAGATATGTTAATGCGTACCTATTATGAATCTCAGGATAAAAAGATATATACTGTAGAAAAGGCTTTAAATTTTGAAGCTGGAAAACAGTATGCTCAAGTTTAAGATAAAGACTGCTATATTTTTGCTTAGCTTATTATTCTCAAGTTTTTTACTTGGGAGTCTATGTGGCTTTGCAGCTGAACCACAAGCTACTCATAAACTAGGCATAGAGTATAAACTAGAATACGACCAGGAGATACCACTTAGGGTAACTAAAGTCCCGACAGAATTCGGCATTCAGCGTAAAACAATTGATGGTAAAAGCCAGCCTTTAAGTGCAGGTGAGCATGTTATTTTTGAAAACATTGAAGATATAAATAATCTTGAAGAAGAAACTCTAATCCCTGCTGGAAGTAAATTTTTAGCAAAAGTTGTAAATGTAGAAGATGCAAAACACTTTAATAAAGATGGTTTCGTCCAGTTAGAATTCGAAAAGATTCTAGTTAAGGGTTCTGTCATTGATTTGCATAAAAATTCATTAACAGCTGATAATTTAGCTCAAAGAGAAAGCTTTAAGAATAAAGCCTCTAAGATCGGAAAAGTTGCAGCTTATACTGTAGGTGGTGCTTTAGCGGTACCATTCATAGCTTATAAAGTTGCTGGGTTATTTGCTTTTTCAAATCCTTACATTACCGGAGGTGCTGCTGCCCTCGGGGCAGCAGCTGGCTTAGCCACAGGACTCTACAGTAAAGGCAAGAACTTCAATCTAGAACCTGGTTCTGAAATAAAAATTAAATTAAATAATGACTGGATTATTTCCCAATTCGAAGATGAGCATTTAGCTGAAGCTCTTTTATTAAGTCAGAGTGATGAAAGTAAAATACTAGAAGTATTAAACCCACCTAAAGAAGGTTATCAGGAATTAAATTTTCAGATAACAGAAAAGTTATTAGATCTTAGAATTAATGAAGTTAAAAAAGCAAGCTCAGGATTTGGTAATAAAAAGTGCATGAAAATAAATCTAGATTATCAAAATCATTCAGGTAGCGACCTTCGCTATTTATCTTTCAAATTAGTAGACTCAATGGAAAAAGATTACTATCCTGAAAGTCACTCTGGGTCTTTAGGAGAACTACCAAAGGCGGCCAACTTAGATTTATTCTACTGCGTAGACTTCTTAAAAGCTATTCACAAACTAGAGATTAGAAGTTTAGAGAACTATCAGCTTTTAGCTGAAGAGAGAGTTATGCTTTAATCAGGAAACTTCATATCCTGAACTTCTTTCTTATACTCACAAAAGGCTCTCACCATATCTTCATACTGATGTGCAAAGCGCTTTACAAACTTAGGTTTGAATAAATTAAAACGTCCAAGTAAATCATCCGTCACCAAAACCTGTCCAGAAGTACCTTGTCCAGCACCTATTCCTATAGTGAAAATATTTCCAGCAGAAACATTCTGAGTAATCTCTTCAGCAATCTCATCTGGAACCATTTCTAAGACAAATGAACTAACACCAGCTTCAGCAAGCTTACTCGACTCTTTAAGCAAAAGTTCTCTATCTCTTACATAGCTTGGCTTACCATTAAATTTTTCAACACTTTGCGGAGTATAGCCTAAATGTCCCATTACCTTATAGCCTTTATCCGTAAGCATTTTAATCAATTCTAGACTTTTAGCTTCAGCATTCTCGATTTTCACCAAATCAGCTCCTGCTTCATAAAACTTTAAAGCATCTTCATATGCTTCTTGATTAGATTTAGAAACTGAAACATAAGGCAGATCAACAACAATTTTAGTATTAGTTGCACCACGCCTAACAGCTTTATAACAAATCATCATCTCTTCGAAACTTACTTCTTGAGTTGTTTCGTAACCAAGAAAAACATTAGCAAGACTATCTCCCACTAAAATATAGTCAATCCCTGCTTCCTCTAGAGCTCTAGCTGTATTAAAGTCATACGCTGTAAGCATTGAAATCTTTGACATAGCTACTATTTTAACTTAATCAATAGCTTTACTTAAACAAATTAAAACATCACCAGAATTAAAAGGTTGCGCTGAGTGGGCAAAAAAGAAAGATTCTTTTCTTTTCAATATCACTGGAATCCAATCCTGATCATCTAGTTCATCAATAATAAGTTCGGAGAGCTTACCAGAATCATCTAATTCCTTCTCAAAGATTGTAACCTCATTATTATCAATTGCTTTTTTCCAATGGTCAATATTTAAAACCTTAGTATATGCTAAATCCCCACCAATCTCTCCAACTAAGCGTGCATGAACGCTTTTATCAGGATTTCCTATAGCAGGATAAACATTATTTACTTGATATAAGTCTCTTGCTATCTGACATGCAAGAAAATTCACTTCAGAATTTGCAGTAGTAGCAATTACTATCGAAGCTTTATCAATTTGCGCTTGCTCTAAGACATTTGCATCTAAACAATTACCATAAACTGTTAATAAATCATCTTCAGCAGCCAGTCTACAATGTTCTTTATTATTATCAATTATACAAACATCTTTCCCCATATCAACAAAAACTTTTGCAATTATTCGTCCGAGAACATTAGCCCCGACGATAATAATATAACCACCCTTCTCTAGACAATCACACACTTTAGCAGCAGATCTAGCTGTTAAACCTTGAGCTAGAACAGAAACTATAATAGTTGAAAATACTAAGGTCTCAACTATAACAGCTTCCTGAATTCCTTGTTCACGGAGCAAAAAAGTAAATAGAGAAGCTACCGAAGCAGATACTATACCTTTAGGACCTATCCATGAAAGAAATATTTTATCCTTAATAGTAAGTAAACCTATATTAGAAAGAAAAACAGCAATTGGTCTTACTACCAGAATTACAATTAAAACTATTAAAGCACCTGGAAAACCTAATATCTCAAAATTTGAAAACTGAAGATTCGCTGCTATAAGAACAAAAAGTATAGAGATAAAAAGAATTGAAAGCTGACCTTTAAAACGCTTTAGAGTATTAAGCTGTGGGATATCTTCTTTCTGAATTGCAAATCCTGTAAGAATTACAGCAAGTATCCCAGTATTCGCTTCAACATAGTTACTCAATGCATAAGTTCCGAAAACCCATGCAAGTACTACTAAATTTTTCAAATCAGTACTTACAATAGACGACTTCAGAATCTGTCCTAAAACTCTGCCTGTAAGGTAGCCAACTGCAACACCTACTAAAACTTTAATAAAGAACGCGTAAAGAAAAGTTGGAATAGAAATATGTTCAGAAGCGGTGACTGAAGTGCTGGAACTAATTTCATCCGTTACTAAAATCAATTCTAAAACAGCAACAGAAAGAATTGCACCGATAGCATTTGAAAAAATACCTTCACTTCGAAGTATCGTAGCGAGATCCTGTTTAATTTTTACCCTTCTAAGTATCGGGTTAATAACAGTAAGTCCTGTGATACTCATAAAGGAACCAAAGAGTAAACTTAAAGGAAGATCCAAGCCTAAAAGAAAATGACAAGCCATTGCCGAACCTAAAACTGTTATAGCTAGACCTATAGTCAGCATATTTCGAACTGAAACATCCACTCCCTTAAAAGACTCAAAGTCTAAACTTAAACCACCTTCAAAAAGAATTAGAGCAACTGCAAGTGAAACTAAGACGCTTAGCCCTGGACCAAGAATACTTGGTTGAATTAATCCACAAACCTGAGGACCTAAAAGAATACCTGCAATTAATAAAAATACAATACTCGGTAACTTCAATCTCTCCGCCAAAACTTGCATAAGTACTCCTGCAAAAATTGCTACGACAAAACTTTGCATTATGACTTGGCTTGCTTCCATAATTAGCTCCTCTAATTTGCTTTTTTAAACTTCAAAAACTCTTTAATAAAAGAATCTAAAATTATCTCACCATTGATGACAGCATCAACATCTCTAGTCTCATACTTAGTTCTATGATCTTTAACTCTTCCTTCGTCAAAAACATAAGAACGAATGGCGTTACCCCATGAAGGAAGTACTGTTTCACCTTTAAGTTCAGCAAGTTTCTTTTGCTCTTCCTCTTCCTGCAAAGCAAGTAACTTTGACTTTATTAATTCTATCGCTTTTTCTTTATTTTGGGCTTGGCTTCTTTGTTGAGTACACTTCACTGCAATACCAGATGGTAAGTGTTTAACGCGAACAGCAGTCTCTACTTTATTTACATTCTGTCCACCAGCTCCACCAGAACGCATAGTACTTATCTCTAAATCTGATTCTTTAAAACCTTTTAGCTCAGTTGAGCTGTCTATTACAGGACAAACCTCTAAACCAGCAAAGCTGGTTTGTCTACTGTCAGCTGAAGACTTGAAAGGTGATTTCCTAACTAAACGGTGAACACCTTTCTCTGCCGAAAGATAACCGTAAGCATAAGGTCCTGAGATTTTAAGTGAAGCAGATTTTATTCCAGCTTCCTCACCATCAGAGCGATCAAGAAGTTCAATACTAAAACCTTTAGTGCCTTCACTCCATCTACTATACATTCGAAGTAAAATCTCAGCCCAATCCTGGGCATCAGTTCCACCAGCTCCAGCATTGATATTTACTATAGCTGAAGATTTATCATAAGGACCTGACATCATGAGTAAGAATTCATATTCTTCTAACTCATTTAAAAGTTTTTGATATTCAGACTGAAGCAAGCCTTGCATTTCTTCTTTCTCTTCCTGGTCATCCACTTCAGTGAGCATTTCTTGCATATCCAAGATATCTTCAAGTCTTTTATCCCACGAGTGAAGCTTTTCTAATTGATCTTTTTTATAACTCAAATCCTTAGATACGACTTGAGCATTCTGAACGTCATCCCAGAAACCTGGTCTTAAAGTCTCTTCTTCTAAATTCTTAATTTCATCTGTCAGTTCTTCTAAGTCAAAGACAGTCCTTTATTGACTTATTTTTAGTTTTTAACAATTCAATATCAATTGAAATTATTAGATCTTCTGACATTTTGATCATTTTAGCATTAGCACTAGAAACCTCCATAGTTTCCATCATAATGCTAAAAAATCTTAGATATGACTAGTTTCACACCTAAGATTTTTTGTAGATCAGTAATCGGTAATGTTATTCTTGAACTTACCGTTATACTTCTCCCCTTCCCATATTTAAGTTATCGGCAAACTTACCCAAAACTTTATAGCTTTACTGGTTGATTTTATGAGATTAAATAAAGTTCTAGCTCTAAAAGGTATCTGCTCCAGAAGGGAAGCAGATAAACTTATTAGTAAAAATCAAGTATTAATAAATGGTGAAAACACAAGCCCTGGCTATATTGTACAGAGTGGAGATGAAATCGAAGTACAGATTCCGACTGAAAAAGAAGCTTTCAAATTTCTATTTTCAGAAGAAAAAATTGTAGAAGAGTTTGAAAAAATATTTTTAATTTTAAATAAACAAGTTAACATAGAATGCACCTGTAATACAAATATCAAGAATAATATTATTACTTATCTTCGTAAGAATGATGAATTCAAAGAGCTCGAAAAAAAATATAAAAAGAAGAATAATTCTGAATTACGTTTGTTTCACGTAGGACGTTTAGACAAAAATTCAAGAGGTCTGATTTTACTAACAAATGATGGAGAAACTGCCCAAAGGTTAACCCATCCTAAATACGAACATGAGAAAGAATATCTGGTTACAGTAAATAAAGATATTAGCGACTCTTTTATTAATAAACTAAGTGCTGGGGTAGAAATTAGCCGTAACAAAAAAATAGATAAAGTTAAAACACTTGCTTGCAAAGTTAAAAAAATAAACTCTAAAACCTTCAAGATAATTCTAACCCAAGGCTATAAAAGACAAATCCGCCAATCCTGTAAAGTCTTAGGCTACGAAGTAATAGATTTATATAGATTCAGGATAGGTAGCCTAAGTTTAGAGGAAAATTTAAATTTGCCAGAAAGCAAATTTAAACTCATAGATACAGCTATATATTAATAATATTTAATATCTGAAACTGGTAAAAATTCCACTAATAAATAAGATTGACACCCAAGTGTATTCGTTAAGAACTTAGAGATAAAGAGTGTTCCTAAACTAATAATAAAATCTAGTATACTTTAGCTTAGTGTTTCAGAAACTTATCAGTAACAAAATAATAATTGCCATTCTGGTTTTAATAGTAGCTTCGCCATTTTTATTCAAGGCTTCTTTACCTATAATAAATAAAATCTTAGGCGCTCCTTCTTTATCGATATTAGAAGATTACCAACCTATAGGTAGCATCGAGATTTATGACCACGAAGATAACTTTGTGGGTGTTCTACAGGGTAAAGAAGATAGACAAGTAGTTCAACTAGAACAGATTTCAGACTATGCTAAAAAAGCACTACTGGCAGCTGAAGATAATCAATTCTTTAGACACTCGGGTTTTAGTTTCCAGGGCTTTCTAAGAGCGCTTGTTAAAAATATAAAAGCAGGAAAAATTGTTCAGGGAGGAAGTACTCTTACCCAACAAATGGTTAAAAACCTCTTTATTAAAGAGGATGAAAGATACAAAAGAACTTTAAAAAGAAAAATTATTGAACTACTCATCGCTTTTGAAGTTGAGAACAAATACGATAAAGAAAAGATCTTAGAAATTTATCTAAACCAAGTCTACTTCGGGAACTTAGCTTATGGTATCGAAAGAGCAGCCCAAAGATACTTTAGCAAGCATGCTGCTGACCTAAATCTTTTAGAATCTTCTTACCTAGCGGCTTTGCTTACTGCACCTAGTTACCTTTCATCAAATTTAGAGAAAGCTCAAGTTAGACAGCAATATGTCCTAGATAGAATGTTAGAGCTTGGCTATATATCTAAAGAAGAGTATGCTGCTGCTGACTTAAAAACACTTAAGTTTAATAAATCAAAGGGTAATTTCTCTAAATTCCCTTATTTCTTCAGCTATGTAGAACATGAATTAAATAAAAGATTTACCCGTAATCAACTAAAAACTACAGGTTTAAAAGTTTATACATCCTTAGACCCTGATGCTCAAAGAGAAGCAAAAAAATATTTAAATCTAGGCGTAAAAAATGCTGCAGCTGGAATTAACCAAGGAGCTTTAGTCAGCATAGATGTAGAGACTGCTCAGATAAGAGCACTAGTAGGTGGAGTAGGTAATTTCTGGGATTATCAGTATAATCGCGCCACGAATCCTCACACTTTAGGTAGTGGTTTTAAACCTTTCGTTTATCTTACTGCTTTTATGCAAGGTGTCATTGATCCTGGTTCTATTATTAAAGATGAGCCTCTCATACTTGACGATCCTTCTTCTGAGAGTATGATCTGGTCACCACAGAACTTTGACTTAGAGTTCCACGGACCGATTACAGCGAGAGCTGCATTAATATTTTCAAGAAACATTCCAGCTATTAAAGTAGCGATGAAAACTGGAGTTAAGAACATCATTAGAACTGCTCACCAAGCAGGTTTAAAGAGCGATATGATGCCAATACTCTCTTTAGCACTAGGTTCTCAAGCTTTTTCTCCACTAGAGGTTGCTGGAGCTTATTCTACTTTAGCTCGTGGGGGAGTAAGAATCGAACCGATTTTAATCAGAAAAATTATTGATATAAATGGTAGAACCTTAGAACAAAATGAACCGATTCCTCATGAAGCTCTTTCTCAAAGACACGTAGGACAATTAGTAGAAATTATGAAAGATGTAGTTAACTATGGGACAGGAGCTTATGCAAAACTACCAGGAAGAGAAATTGCAGGTAAAACTGGAACAGCAGATGGCAGCAGAGATATATGGTTTACAGGGTTTACACCTGATACAGTAACTACAGTCTGGGCTGGAAACGAGAATAATGAAGAAGTTCTTTCACGCTATGCCACAGGAGGAAGTACTCCTGCATGGATCTGGCGTGAATATATGACTGCTTACTATAAAGCAAATCCACAACCAGCAAACGCTTTTCTATTTACAAACCACTATAAAACTGTACAAATCGATCCTCTTACAGGCTTACTCGCGACAGATTACACTCCAAATCCAGTTTTACAAAGATTTATTCCAGGAACTGAACCTAAGCGCTATGCTCCGATTCCAGATGTAGCTGAAATTAAAACTAGAAATGAACATAAACAAAAAAATGGCTTCTTCAGTATAAAAAATAGAACAATCTCCGAAGAAGATGAAAAGATCAAAATGATTAAAGAAGCTGTGGAATCTAACAAACCTAAATCACAAAAGAAAAAAGAAAAAAATGATCAAGACTATGAAGTAAAAAACCAAGAACGCGAAAAAGTCTTTAGTATATTTGATGAATATGAGTAAACAAAATAAAATTTTTGGTGCAAAACTCGTCCTAGAGTATCTTAAATCCGGTGGTTCTATAGCCAAAATCTGGATTACTAGAACCATTAATAATAGGGTTAAAGAAATTGAAGAATTAGCTAGGAAAAGAAAAATTCCCTTAAATAAGGTTGAGAAGAGAGAACTTAATAAAATAGTCGGTGATAATGAATTAAATAAATCAGTTATTGCTGAAATTGCCCCAATCGATATTAAAGAAGAGAAATTTCTCTACGAACAAGAAAAAGATGCAAGTTATCTATTTGCAGTAAATATTGAAGATCCTCATAATTTAGGAGCAATGATCCGTTCAGTTCATGCTTTTGGTTTAGATGGAGTAATCATCAGTAACCGAAACACTAGCAGTGTTACTGACACTGTTGTCAGATCAAGTGCTGGTGCAATATTCAAAACCAACATAATACGTGTCGGTAATATTAGTACTTGCTTGAAAAAACTTAAAGAAAACGGCTATTGGCTATATGGAACTGATGTAGAGTCAGAAAATAGTGAAGAGATCCAAAAGATAGATTTTGATAAAAAATCAGTAATACTTTTAGGAAATGAGGGCAAAGGCTTAGGTCCAAGCATTAAAAAAAGCTGTGATTTTATGATTCATATACCTTGTCTATTTAATAGTTTAAATGTTTCTGTTGCAACGGGCATAATACTTAGTAGTGTATATCAACAACAAAGATCTAAGTGATGATAGACCTTAACATGGACTTCAAAGATTACTATAAAAGCCTAAATATTGGCGTTGGAGCTACTACTGAAGCCATCAAGAAGGCCTATAAACAATTAGCAAAAAAATATCACCCAGATAGTGATGGTGGTTCAGAAGAAAAGTTTAAAGAAATCCAAGAAGCTTATGAAGTATTAAAAGATAAAGATAGAAGAGCTAAGTACGATACACTCTATCGTAGCCATAAAAACTCAGGACAAAGTTCCTTTAAATCTGGAGGCTTTGGATCTGCTTCCACTAATTCTTCATATCAGTCAAATTATTCATCACAACAGAACAAAAATCAACAACAAACTCAAGATAGGCAGACAAATAATTCCAGCGCTTATGATTACTATAAACAGGAATCACAAAAAGCACGCGAACGTCAAGAAACTTATACAAACCCTAAAGATAATACCAGTTCAGACTCTAATCAACGCTCTTATCAACAAAAACAATATACTAATGCAAAAAAAGCCACAAGCTCCAGTCAGACTCAGTCTAAGCAATCTTCAAATAAAGCTAACAAAGATAATAATTTCTCAGATTTCTTCAATATGTTCTTTGGTGGCGAAACTAAATCATCAACAAAAACTAGTCGAGGTGAAGATTATGAGCTTGCAATTGAACTAGATTTAGAAGATGCTTATCATGGTTGCACCAGAAAACTCGAGATCAGTAGCACTGGTCAAGGCTTAAGAAGACTAGAAGTAATGATTCCTGCTGGAGTAAGAGATGGCAATAAAATTAAAATTGCTGGTGAAGGTAAAGTTGGAAAAAATGGCGGGGAAAACGGTGACCTCTTTCTAAAAATTAAAATTAAAGAACATTCTATTTTCCGTCTAGAAGATGATGACGTTCACAGTACTTTACAACTAGAGCCTTATGAAGCTATTCTAGGTACCGAAAAAGAAGTTATCACACTAGGTTCTAAAGTGGAAATCGTGATTCCACCTCAAACTCAAAATGGAAAGATCTTAAGACTACGCAATAGAGGTCTACCTAACCCTAAAACTAAAGTTCAAGGTGATCACTATGTTCACACTGAAATTAAAATTAAAGAGCACTATAGCTTCGAAGAGTTGCAGCACTATAAAGCTATCAAGAGAGTTAATGAGCTTTAATAAGATTGATAGCGCATATCTACGATTATCGACTTTTCCTCATCCTGCTTTCTAAAGTGAAATGCAGTGTTTTGTAAAAAATCCAAAGCTCCTAAGTTAAAAGCATAGTTTTCTTTACTATCTAGCATCTTGATACTTTTTTTATCTATATTCTTCTTCTCATCAAGATCAAAACTAAAGCGACAGAATTGGTCATTTTTAAATTTATGAGTCGGCTTATTATAGAGAATTTCATCATGATCTTTTAAATAAAACTCCCAATCTTTTATAATAGGTACTAAAGCTTTTCTTTTCTGCACTACATTCTCAAACTTAAGTAAATATTTAGGAAGCCCAGCTATAGCAGGTAGGTTCATAGAAAAAATACTTATCAGAATTACTAGTAAAGCTCTTAGGTACATTTATAATTAATTTTAACACTGACTGAAAAACAAAGTTTTCAGTGCCTCATTAAGTTACAATAATGCTCATGCAAATTAACAGTACTATAACTGAAATTATCCCTATCAAATGGAATGCTGAAGATAATCTATGTGAAATTATTGATCAAACTAAACTTCCTTATAAGTTAGAATGGGTCAAGATCTCAAAATATGAAGCAATGGCTGATGCTATTAAACACATGTTAGTTAGAGGTGCACCCCTTATAGGTATTTCTGCAGCTTATGGTTTAATAATTGCGATACAAAATTTCTTTAAAGGTACAGATTATAAAAATGATGAAACTCCTATCACACCAGAATTACTAAAATACCTTCAGGAAGTAAGTAAAACACTTAATGAAACAAGACCTACAGCTGTTAATCTTGCATGGGCACTAAATTTAATGAATAGTGAAATCCAAAGTGCTGTCCTAGAAGAACTTTCGAATAAAGATTTATACGAAAGGCTTTTAAAAAAAGCCATCTGGATCCAAAAGGATGACTTAGAAAGGTGTAAAAAAATGGGTGACTTCGGAGCTGAAGAAATAAAAAAAACTTTAGGTACTTCTAAACCATTAAATATTCTTACTCACTGTAATGCTGGAGCACTTGCTACAGGTGGCTATGGCACAGCACTGGGAGTAATTAGAAGCCTTCATAGAGATTCTTTAATTAACATGGTCTATTCTGATGAAACTCGCCCTCGCCAACAAGGTTCACGCTTAACTGTTTGGGAGCTTGCTCAAGAAGGTATTCCTGTAACCATGAATGCAGACACTATGTCTGCTTTTCTAATGGCGAATGGCAATATCGATGCAGTAGTCGTAGGTTCTGACAGAATAGCCGCAAATGGTGATGTTGCTAATAAAATTGGAACTTATCAGTTAGCAATTCTTGCTAATTATCATAAAATCCCTTTTTATGTTATCGCTCCAGAATCTACAATAGATTTTAATATTAAAGATGGCTCTGAGATTCCTATTGAATATCGCAATTCTAATGAGTTGAGTCATATAAATGGTAGTGCCTGTACATTTATTAAAGATTCTAGTCCAGAATCTAACGACTTTAAATCTGCAATTGAGGTCAAATATACTAATCCTGGCTTTGATGTCACACCAAATCACTTAATTAGTGGAATAATAACTGAAAAGGGTCTCAGAGTCCCACCCCTGGAATCTTTAGAAAATCCCAAACATTTAAACTCTATTTCTTAAGACCAAAATGTTAAAATCAAAAAAGAATAGGTATTAATATTATGAAAACCGAAAAACTTCTTAACGAAGATAATAACCAGAAACAAGAAAAAAGCTTTCCAGATATAGCGATTGAAACTAAAGCACTTGTTTCAGGTTCCTTAGATAAAGTAGGAATGGAGGAAGTAGAGTTAGTTATAAAACTAAAGTCTGAAGATAGCTCCATTATCTCTTTACCAGCGACTGCTAATTTATTTGTAAGTTTAGACGCTCCTAATAAGAAAGGAATTCACATGTCTAGGCTTTTATTAAAAGCCCACAAAATCTTGGATAATGAAGTCATGACTTATGCAAGCTTAGAAAAACTAATTAGATCTCTAAAAGAATCTCATAAAGACATGAGTTTATCAGCATTTGCTGAAATTAAGTTCGACTATTCTTTAAAAAGAAATGCACTATTAAGTGAGAATTCGGCTTGGAGATTTTATCCTGTAACACTTATGGTGAGCATTGATGAGAATAATGAAGTGAAGTTCGATACTAAAATTCAAATCGCTTACTCAAGTACTTGCCCATGTTCAGCAGCTTTGTCTAGACAGCTAATTCAAGAAGAATTCGTAAAAGCATTTGCGAATAAAGATCTTTCTATGAAAGATATATACGACTGGTTAGGTAAAGAAGAAAGCCAAGTAGCAACTCCTCATAGTCAAAGAAGTTACGCAGATATCGAATTAACTCACTTTAATAGAATTGAAAATATTCCAGAGTTATATGATTTAATTGATAATTTAGAGAAAACTATATCAACTCCAGTGCAAGCAGCAGTAAAACGCGAAGATGAGCAAGAGTTTGCAAGATTAAATGGTGCAAACTTTATGTTTAGTGAAGATGCAGCGAGAAGATTTAAAAACTATTGTGCTTCTTTAGATTATTTATCTAATTTCACCGTAAAGGTTCAGCATATTGAGAGCTTACATCCACATAATGCAGTTGCTTTTGCTTCGAAAGATAAGTAAACTTTCTTTGGTTAAGATCCTATTAAAGTCTAGTAGTTATTATGTAAAATCATTCGCTTAGACTATGGAGAAGTATCTACAGCCTGTGAATATATGAATCAGGTCGAGAGATATGTTTATAGATGCTTTTTCACAAAACACAACAATTTCTAGCATACAGTTAGGTATTCGTGGTCTCATGCGTAGACATGAGATACTTGCTGGAAATATTTCCAATGCAGGTACACCAAATTACATAGCTAAAGAAGTTGATTTTGAGGAACAATTGGCTAAAATCCAAAGAAAACTTCGATATGGTGAAGATATAGAACTAACTAACACTGACGAAGAGCATTTTTCTTCGAATGCAAACACTGTTCTAGAAGCAAAGATTGAAATTACAGAACCAGAAAGAGACTTTATTACTAATGGTAATAACGTTGATCTAGATAGAGAAATGCTCAACCTAGGTAAAACAGGTATGAAATACAAAGCTGTTGCCACTTTAGGTAAAAAGTTTTTTGAGCATATGCAAACAATTATTAGAGGTTAATAGAGAATGTATAACTATGATACTTTAGACATCGCAGGAAGTGCTCTTAGAGCAGAAAGATTAAGAATGGATGTTATTGCAGGTAACATCGCAAACATGAATACCACTCACAACGCTGATGGTATAGTTCAACCATATATTAGAAAACTGGTTAGTTTTAAAACAGTTATGGATGAACAAACTGGCTTAATTAAAGGTGTAGAAGCAGACGGTGTAATTAATGATGTCGAAGCTCTAAATGTAGTCTATGACCCTAGTCACCCTGACTCAGATGATAAAGGCTATGTCTACTATCCAAATATCTCAATAGAAGAAGAAATGACAGATATGATTTCAGCAAAAGCTGCATATCAAGCAAATATTACGAGTATTCAAACATTTAAAGAAATGTTTAGAGCAGGACTGGAGCTTTAATTATGGATTTTATTACGAACATTCAACTTTATAACACCTCAGTAGAAACACCTTTACTTAAGGCTAACCCTAGTCATTTTGAAAAAAATGGTGACAAAGTTTATGAAAAGTTTGATAAAACACTTGAAAAAGCGATGAAAACTTTAAAAGATGTTAACACTCAAGCAGAGATTGAAATGGAAGGCTACATTTCAGGTAAAACTGTTGACCCAGCAGAAGTCATGCTAGCAATGGAAAAAGCAAGCATGGCAACCAACTTGGCAATCCAAGTTAGGAACAGAGTTATAGAGGGATATAAAGAAATAAATAGTGTACAAGTTTAATTCAATGGGTAAAATTTAATGGCTGAAAATCTACAAGAAAAACAAGGTGATATCATCGACGACGGCTTCGATGAATTTGATGAAGATGGCAGGAGGAAAAAAGGTGGTTTCCTTAGTAAACAAAGTAATATCATCATTATCATAGCGGTGGTAGTTATAGCTGGAATCGCTTCTTACTTCGTATTCAAACCCAAATACTCAGTATTATTTTCAGGTTTAGATACTTCAGATGCTGCAGCAATAAGCTCTTATCTAAAAAAAGAAAACATCAAATTCAAAATTGCTGGTGATGGTAGCACGATTCTCGTAGCTGGAACATCGATCCCAAAAATCAGATTAGACGTGGCAAGTAAAGGCTTACCTAAAGGCAGTGGAGTAGGTTTTGAAGTTTTTGATGAAAAAGATCTTACAGTAACTGACTTTGGTGAAAAATTAAAATATCATAGAGCCTTAGAAGGTGAACTCGCTAGAACTATTAGTTCACTTGACTCTGTTAAAGCTGCAAGAGTTCACTTAGTCTTACCTAAAAAAAGTGTGTTTGCGAACAAAGAAAAACCAGCTACAGCTTCAGTTGTAATAACACCTGCTTACAGTAAAGATTTAGATCCTGCTCAAGTAAAAGGTATACAACATTTAGTTTCAAGCTCTATTCCTGGTCTAGAGCCAGACAAGGTGCAAATCACGGATAACACTGGTAAGTCATTAGTAACATTTACAAGTGAGCAAACTCTTTTTGCAAACCGTCTTGAAATGAATGAAAAAAGACAAAGAGAGTATGAAAAAAGATTAGAGACAGATTTACAAGCATTACTTAATCCAATACTTGGTGATGGTAATGTACTAGTTAATGTTAGTGCTGAACTAAACTTTGATGAATCTGAAATGAATATTGAAAGGTTTTCACCAACAGACTCAGAGGGAAATAAAATTGACCCAGTAATTCGAAGTGAGAAAGTTATTACTGAGAAATACGCTAAAAGCTCTGCTGAAGAGCTTAGAGGAATTCCTGGTTCGGAAAGTAATATACCTAACTTTGCAGGTATTCAAGTATCAGAAAATAAAGATATCGGCCCTAAAAAAGATTATCTTAAAGAAGATAAAACTGTAAACTACGAGATTAGTAGAACTGTTGAAAAAGTTAAAAAGGCTACAGGCATGATTGAAAAAGTTTCAGTTGCTGTAGTTGTAAACAAAGACTTATCTCCTTCTGAAAGAGCCGTACTAAGACAAACTGTCACAGTCGCATCTGGTCTTAATACCGAACGAGGTGATCAGGTAATTATTACAGGTATTAAATTCTCTTCTTCAAGATATATAGACTTAGAAGAAATTAAAAGAGAAAAGCAAGCTGCTGAAATGAAACGTAAGATGATTATCAAGAAATATATTTCACTATTTGTAACATTACTAATTGGTGGTATCGTAACAGTAGTCTTACTGACTATGCTGAAACAAGGAATCAACGCTGATCACTCTGAAGATCTTGATAGATTACTTGATGAAGATGAAGTTGCAATTCTTAGTGATATTGACGATAAGATCGAAGAAGCTGAGCTTGCATATAGTAAGAAAATTAGTCTAGATGGGAATAAAACTATTACGAAAATGAAAGATGAACTTCAAAAAACCATAGATGAAAATCCAAGAGCAGTAGCTAAGAGTTTAGAAACCTATATTAATGAAGTAGGAGCTTAGTAGTACATGTTCGAAGGAAAAAGAAAAAAAATCTTTTCTAATCAGCTTGAACCCGTCTCCAATAAAATGATTATTGGTGGTCTTGATCAAGAAGAGTTTCTAAATCTACCAACTAAAGATCAAATCCTTCAAGATCGCATGAAGGAAGCCGAAATTGAAGCTCAGAGAAAGTTTAATTCAGTAGTAGAAGCAGCAGAGGAAAAAGCTGAAGCAATAATTGCAAAAGCTCAAGCTGAAGAAGAAACTATTAGAACTAACGCCTATAATGAAGGCTATGCTAAAGGTGAAACAGATGCTAAGCAAGAAGTTGAAGATCAATATCGTGATATTTTAGCTAAAGCAGCTCAAATCATTTCATCAATAGAAAGGGAAAAGCAAGAAGCTTTAGATGAAGAAGAAGATGATGTTTTAGATTTCATTTTCTTAATCGCGAAAAAAGTAATCGCTAAGGATCTTAGTTTTGAAAAAAACGCAATGCTTGAACTTGTAAAACAATCAATTCGCTCACTAAATTTCAAACAAGAAATTTTATTAACCATGCCAGTGGATTCAGCAAGAGCACTTCAGGAATATAAAGATATACTTCACCAAGAATTTCCAGATTTAGAAATGCTTACGATTACAGCTGATCATGAACTAAAACCAGGTGATCTAATAGTCGAATCTAAAAAAGAAAGGCTTGATGTTAGGTTAGAATCTCAAATTGAGACACTAGTTAACAATTTAAAGAGAATTAGAAAAGAAGAAAAACTTGCAGACAAAGAAGCAGAAATAGCTCAGCCAGAAGAAATAAACCCTGAAAATTTTGATTTTGAGAATATGGATTTCAATAATTTAGATATGGGTGAAGATAACGATGAAAATTAATTTTAAATCGCTCAAGGAAAATCTAAATGAAGCTAAAAGTATTCGCACACTTGGTAAAGTTTCTAAAGTTATAGGTTTAACGATAGAAGCAGAAGGTCTTTTAGTTGAACTTGGTGAGATGTGTATCATCAAATCTAGACGCAAAGAATTAAGGACTGAAGTCCTTGGCTTTAAAGAAGACAATACTATCCTAATGCCACTTGGAGAAATGCAGGAAATCAAAATGGGGGCTGAAGTAGTTCCTACAGGCAAACAAGTTTCCATCACCGTCGGTCCCAATCTAAAAGGTAGAGTAATAGACGCTTTCGGTGAGCCTCTAGATGATGGCATTAAACTAAGAACTCAATATGAAGTAGGTCAATGGGGTAAAGAAACTTTAAACCCACTTAAAAAAAGTAGAATCACAGATCAAATGTTTTTCGGAGTTAGGGCCTTAGATGGTTTTCTTTCCTGTGGTAAAGGTCAGAGAATGGGTATCTTTGCTGGTTCCGGAGTAGGTAAGAGTACCCTCATGGGTATGATTGCTAAAAATGCTAACGCTGATATAAACGTTATAGCCTTAATCGGTGAACGTGGTCGCGAGGTTCGAGAATTTATAGAAGAGAGTTTAGGACCTGAAGGTTTAAAACGCTCAATAGTAGTAGTAGCAACTGGCGACCAACCAGCACTATTAAGAATTAAAGCAGCACTCTTTGCACACTCAATTGCTGAGTACTTTAGAGATGTTGAAGGTAAAGATGTTTTACTAATGTTAGATAGTGTTACTCGTGTAGCACTTGCTCAAAGAGAAATTGGTTTAGCAGTAGGTGAACCTCCTGCAACTAGAGGTTATACACCTAGTGTATTTTCAATCATCCCTAAATTACTTGAGAGAGCAGGTACCGGTGAGAGAGGCAGTATCACAGGACTTTATACGGTATTAGTAGACGGTGATGACATGAATGAACCTATAAGTGACCTTGCGAGGGGAGTCTTAGATGGGCACATAGTTCTTTCTAGAAAACTTGCTCACCAAAACCATTATCCAGCTATTGACGTACTGCAGTCAGTAAGTAGGGTAATGGGTTCTATCGTAACCCCAGATCATAAAGCTAAAGCCGGTCATATTCGCTCACTCATGGCAAGTTACGAAGAAGCTAAAGATTTAATCAATATTGGTGCCTACCAAAAAGGTAGTAACCCTAGTATCGATAAAGCTGTCGCCTCGATTGATGGTATTTATAAAATTCTTAGACAAGAAACTGAAGACTATACTTCCTATGAAGATTTAATTAAAATGCTTCAGGGGATTAAGTAATCAGCTAGTTGTCTTAACAACCTTTTCTTAATTCAGAGCTAAATTAATATTAAAATCTACCAACTTAACTTTATCTGCATTAATAATCAAACTAAAAATACTCTCAGAGTCACTCCCTGCCAAAGCTTTTACATTCAAGCTCTTATCCATAATTTTCCAAACACAGTACTCAGCAGACTTGCCTTCATCTAAACTTCCGATTTTTTGCTCTAAACCTAGTATCTCAGCCGCATCCATAGTTAAAATCTCAAAAAGTCTCTTATAGCTAATATTAGACCCAAAATTCTTAAAATTCTCTTTTAGCGCAATAGCCTCTTTTCTAAGGTCAAGATCGTAATTAGATGCTTTACTGTCTGTACCTAGCCCATAAAGAATTCCATATTTTTCCCAAAGATCAACTCTAGCAAGATTATGCTTTAGGTATTTGTTACTGCGAGGACAAGTAACTAATCGAATCTGATCGTATCGCGAAATTTCTTCTATTTCAGCCTCAGAGAGATTAATTGCATGAGTAAGCACAGCTTTAAAATTCGACTTCAATAAATCTTCTAAAATATATCTCTTAAAGTAATCCCAAGAAGAATTTGCAGCACGCCAAAACCTCTTCTTATCTTCTAAAACATTAATTCTCCTCCAAAAACTCTCCAAGTTTTTAATATTTGAAGAATTTTTGTCTCTAAACCATTCCTCTTCTTCAAGATCTTCAGCGAAATGACTAAATATCAAATTTCTGACACTAAAATTAACTGTTTCACTTTTCGTGAACTCATATATAGCGCCCCAAATCTCAGGAGAAACACTATATAAGGAGTGCGGTGAGAAAGCAAAAGTTCTTATATCTTCATAAGCCCCCCTTACTATAGCCGCAGCTAAGTCAGGATCTGAACCAAAAAGTTCCTTAGCTATAATTCCCCTAAGACCTGATTTATTAAAAGCTTCCAGACTTGCAGCTAAATAGTTAGTATTATCCACAAGAAAAGTGGTTCCTGTCTTTAAAGCTTCTAAAGCCCCTGAGTAGCTATTAGATTTTGCATCAAAAGGATTTTTCAAGCAACTATCCATCAAAGCATCAATCCATGGAAATAGTGCTTGTGATTCAAGCTCAATATCAGAATATGCAAGATGACAATGGAGGTTAATAAAACCAGGTGTAATGATATAAAAATCTTCTGGGTCATTTAATGTATTTTCAACTTCATGCCTAGATATCGAGTCTATGTAACCATCTTTAACAACGATTTTCCCATTTTTTACTAGTTCATTTGGGTTTTTCACCAATATATTATGGGTATATAGTGAATGTGTCATAGCTTTTAGCTTAACACTTGTGAGTATGAACGAACTTATGCTAGAACTCGATGTAAAAATAAATGAGGAGAAACTCCTCGAAATAGAAGTTGGTGGTCAACTCTTATACAGTGAAGCTGAAAAATTCAAAGATACTATATTACCGTATTTAAAAGAACAGGCTAAAGTAGTTGTAGATTGCTCTAGATTAGATTTTATCGATAGTGCAGGCATGGGATCATTTGTCAGATTATGGAAAGAATGTAGAATTATCGGGGCAGATTTAGAATTCCAGAATGTCGTCGATCATGTCCAAAACCTTTTAAAAATAGCAAGGCTTCATCAGTTAACAAATATAAGTTCACAAACTAGTTAAAGTGGAAGAGAATACACAAATTACAGATCAAAACTTAAATGATCTAAATAGTGATGAACTCAAACAGCAACTTGAAGAGCTGTCACGTCAGCTTGATGAAGAAAGAAAATTAAATACTGAAAAAACTGCAATGATGGAAAAGACTCTTGCAGAAACAGAAAGATTATCTCTATATCTACAAAATACCACTTTTGCGTTAATGCAAGAAAGACAAGCAGCACATGCTTTAGCTGAAAGGGAAAGGCTACTTAATCAGTGGATTGAAAAAGTAAATAGCTCACTTAATATTACCCATATTTTAAAATATCTCACTAAACAAATGGCTAAATTCTTTAAGGTCAGCCGTTGTGGAATTGTCTTTTTACAAGGTAACAAATTCCAAGTAGTTGAATTCTGCGAAGATGACCATGGAAGGAATCTTGAATATAACTTACTTAGAAGAGATGAATTCTTCTTTAAGATTCTTCGTTATAAAACTCCTATTCAATACGAAGAAACCAACAATAGCATGTCAGCTCATTTTTTAGATACAGTGAAATCCTTTCTATCAGTACCTTTACTATTAAGAAATGAAGTCCTAGGTTTAATCTATCTTCAAGACTGTAATAACTACAACAGCTGGCAAGATAATGATATTCAACTCTTACAAGCCATTTCTTATCCATTAATGACTGCGATTGAGCGTGCAAGATTGTTCAAGAAATCTCATGAAAGAACTAAACAAGCTGAACTTTTAAATAGTCTAACAAGTCAAATTAGGTCAAGTTTAAACTTAAAAGATATTTTATCGAGAACTGTAAATGAATTAGGCTTTGCAATGAAAGTATCTCGCTGTTTGCTTTTTTTAGAGGATCATGTCTCGCAAGAATTCTGTGCTAACGGAGTTAGTAGCATTGCTAAAACTACTAAATCCCTAATTTTAGATAAACTCTGTGATGATAAACATTCTACGATTATCATTGAGAATCTAATTTCAACTGAAAATTTGAAAAAATTAAATGGGGATGAAAAACAAGCATTAATTAATTCTCAAGCTAGATCAGCCTTAGCAACTCCACTTTTTGCTCAGGGAAAACTAAAAGGCTGGATTATTTTCCAGTCGCTATTCCCAAGATCCTGGACTGAAGATGAAGTAACATTCGTTGAATCTGCAGCCAGTCAAGTTGTCGTTGCGATGACACAATCCGAAATTTATGAGCAATTAAATAACTACCAAAACCGCATTTCACGTGAGTTAAAACAAGCAGCAAGAGTCCAGAATTCCGTTATAGGTGGTGATATTTTAAAAACTTCGATGAACATCTCTGTTCTCTATAAACCTCACAGCAATGTATCTGGAGATTTTTACTGGGTTTCTGAACTGTCACCGAATAAAGTCGGAGTACTAATCGGTGATGTATCAGGTAAAGGTCCTGCAGCTGCACTATTAACAGGATATATTCTAGGTCAATTCAACTCAATCATAGAAAACTCAGCTCTTGCCTGGGCTCCAGAAAAAGTTATCTCATTTTTATGTGATTCACTTCTCGCCCAAAGTAATAACTCAGACTTTTATGCAACAGCCTGGTATGGTGTTTTCGACTTAAGTACTGGTGAGCTTAACTATACTAATGCAGGACACCTTAAACCATATATTATTAAAGATGGTGAAGCAAAAATGCTTGATACCGAAGAAAATACAGGAGTTCCATTAGGTTTAATTGATCCACGTGAAGTCGAAGCATACTATAACTGTCAGAGCATAAAACTCAGCCCTGGTGATAAATTAATCTTATTCACCGATGGCTTTATGGAGCAAACCCTTATCAGTACAAAAAATCAAGAAGATGACTGGATGCTAAATGCATTAAAAACCATGCCTAACCTCGATGTCAAAGCAATAACAGAAGGTTTAAATAACGAATTAAACAAACGCTTAGGAACAAATGCATTAACAGATGATAGGCTCTTACTATGTTTAGAACAAAAAGAGTTTTCTCTAAACAAAGTTGACATGAGTGATTATCATAACTGTGATACATATATCAAAACTATTATTGATTCGTGTATAGAAAAAGGTCTTCCAGAACAAAGTTCATTAATTTTACGCTTAGGTTTAACTGAAGCCTTTGCAAATGTTGCCCAATACGGTGTTAAAGCGACTGGAGATACTAATATAGATGTCGGCTTCGAAGTTAAAGATGGCTCCCTAAAAATCGTAATTAAAGACCCCGGACAAGGGTTTAACTGGCATAAACACAAATTCATGAGTATTGATGAAGTAAATGTAGAAAGTGAAGGTGGACGAGGAATCCCATTGTTAAGAGAGATTTTTGATAAAATTACTTGGAACTACTTAGGAAACCATATGGGTTTATTTTTCTATTGGTAATTTATGGATAAAATTGCAATTTTAGGCCTTGGCAAAACAGCTCTTTCATTAATTAGACACGCTCTAGATGATGATATCTACAACATTGCAGTCATAGAGAAAAAAGAAAGAGATCAATTTAAACAAATTGAAAAAGATATTCAATTTCTAAGTGATGAAGGAATTAAATTTCATTTTGGTACTCAAGATTTAGCTTTATTAGACGATGTAAATATAGTTGCCGTAAGCCCTGGATTTAAACCTGATTCTGAAATTATTCAACACATAATTAAACTTGTTGAAGAAGATAAATTAAAGTACCTTACTGATTTAGATCTATTCCTTACTAAATTGAACAGTTTAAAAGATACCGTTAATGCAGTTAACTATGTAGCAATAACAGGAACTAATGGTAAAACTACCACAGCTGAACTTACAGCTCATCTATTAGATACAGTAGCTGTAGGAAATAACGGTAGTCCTATGTTAGATTTTTGGAGCTTAAGTCGTTCTAATAAAGCCGTTCTAGAGCTTAGTTCATTTCAATTATTCTACTCCAAGACTGTAAACATCCATAAATACCCACCTCAAGCAGCTATATACCTAAATCTAAGTGAAGATCACATGGATTGGCATAGAGATATGGATGAGTATAAATGGAGTAAGAAAAAAATGTTCGCTCTTTCCACTCAAAAAAACAATTCTCTGATTTTCAATTATGATGATCCTTACTTAAGAGAACTTGCCATAGAATTTTTAGTTAACAAAAAATCACTTAATGACTTTACTGAAAAGGAAGAAGAGAAAATAAAAACTAAAATCAAATTCTTTTCTGTAAAAGAAAATTTAGCCCTAGACCCACTTTTAAGTAATCTTGATTGTGCATATATTACAGATGATAAATTTTCTTTTAGATTAAATGGAGAAGTAAAAGAACTCTGCCCTCTTAGTGACACGAAGCTAAAAGGCGAACATAACTACGCTAACTGTCTTGCTTCAATACTTGCAAGCTCAGACTTTCTAGATATTTATAATGCTGAATTTATAGCTAAGCTTATTTCTTTTAAAGCTGTAGCTCACAGATTAGAATATGTTAGCAGCATAGCAGGAAAGGATTTCTATAATGATAGTAAAGCTACAAACCCTGAATCAGCGATAAAATCTCTTAGTGCCTTTGAATCTTGCATTGCAATAATCGGTGGTAAAAATAAAAACTTAGACCTAAGGGAGTTTCTTAAAGTAGTAAAGAATAAAACTGAATACGTATATATTATTGGTGAGTTAAAAGACAGTATAGCTGAGGGCTTGGACTCATTAAACTTTAAAAACTATAAAAAAGTTTCTGACTTAGAAGAGGCAGTAGAATTGTCTTTAGCTTACCCAAAGACAATCCCGGTAGTTCTTGCCCCAGCAAGCTCAAGCTTTGATATGTTTAAGAACTTCGAGGAGAGAGGTGATGTTTTTAAAGATATTGTTTTAAGATTTAGTCACTCGAAAAGCATTAGTGAATAAGCTAAACTGTAATTAGTGAAGACTCTCTCAGATGTCGATAAGCCATTTTTATACTTAACCTGTAGCTTAATCGCTATCGGTTTGATATTTGTTGCGAGTGCTTCATGGAGCGAATCTTACCACTATACTGACAGTGCTTGGACTTTTATCATGAAACAAGGAATTTACGCACTTTTAGGTATTCCTGTAATGTTTTTAGTCAGTTTTTCACACTTTAGATGGTGGAAAAAATTCGCTTGGTTGTTTGCAATTATCTCGTTGATTCTTTTAATCATAAATGCAAAATATGGGGTAGTTATTGGTGGCGCAAGGCGTTGGTTAAATTTAGGTTTCATCAATCTCCAAGTTTCTGAATTTGCAAAAATTGCAATTGTACTTTTACTAACTAAATGTTTTATAGATAGAAAAAGGATTTTACCAGCATTACTGATTTCACTTATCATGCTCGGGCTAGTGTTAAAGCAGCCTGATTTAGGGAGTAGCATATTAATATCCAGTGGCATTTTTTTTGTAGCGTTCGCTTCCAATGTCCCACTTTGGCTACTAGGAATGATAGTCACTTTAGGGGGAGCTGGAGCATGGTTTCATATTACTCACACCCCTTACCAAATGCTCAGAATTAAGTACTGGTTAGATCCATACTCCGACCCTTTGGGTTATGGCTACAACCTAATCCAGTCTCAATATGCCATTGGCTCAGGGCAACTCTGGGGACTAGGTCTAGGAGCTTCTTTACAGAAGCAAGGTGCACTTCCTATCTCTCATGCTGACTTTATCTTCTCGATTATCTGTGAAGAGATGGGATTTTTAGGAGCTACTGCTTTTTTACTTGTAATCTGCTTATGGATATTAAGAGCGCTGCAAATCTGTTATATGATCCCAGATAACTTTGCTCGTATCATGGGGATAAGTCTCATCGGTTTAATTAGTACTCAAATGTTTATTAATATAGGTGTAGCTACTGGTTTACTTCCTATTACTGGAATGACACTTCCATTTATTAGTTATGGTGGAAGTAGCCTGATTAGTTCTTGTATAATTGCAGGGATTTTACTTAATATCTCTAGGTTTCGGGAATGGTGAAAATTTATTTGACGCACACTTTTCTATGTTTGAAACTTAATAGGGGGAGAGTTAATTTTAAAAGCTTTAGATGGATCTTTGTCTCCTCTTGCAAAATGTAAATGAAGAACGTCACTTTGCCCATTATTACCGATCTCTCCTATTTTTTGACCTTTCTTAACTTTATCCCCTGGTTTCAATTTTGTGCTTCCTTGTTTAAGGTGAGCATAAAAATCAATTTTCCCGTTAGAAGTTTGAATAAATAAGCGATTTATTTTCTTTCCTTCACTTGGATTTAAAGAGTAGTCACCTTCGGCTCTATCCACATTGTGATCAACAAGCCCAGCTCCTGTCATTAAATCGTCAAGCACTAATCCATCATCACATGCATAAACTGGAGATCCAATTTGCAATTGAGGAGAGAATAAGTCAACAGCAAACTCCTGTCCAGTTTCTTTCATGTGACTTGCAGGCGAGCTTAGTTGTGAAGGATTTAAATTTTTATCTATAGGTAATGGAAGTACCTCTGCTTCATTGATATCATTCAAAATATCATTATGCCCAAGGCTCTTTAGCTTGTTAAAAAATACTGGTATTGAAGCTTGTCTTGCAGATTGATGTAATTCTTTTGCATACTTTATTGGAATTAGAGAATCTTTTTCTCCATGTTTAATTTCAAGGAAATTTATTAAACGAGATAGTTTTATAATCTTATCAGGATTATCCCAAAGCTCTGTTTTAAATACCTTTTCTAAAAATGATTTCGGAACAATTTTTAAT
>CALBDR010000219.1 GCA_937927525.1 uncultured Candidatus Melainabacteria bacterium | reverse complement strand
AATGCTAATCTTTGACATTGAAACTGATGGGTTGTTAAGTGATCTTACCTGCATCCACTGTTTATGTGTCTATGATGACCAAACTAAGGAGACTTATGTATTCAACGATCAGGGCAATAAACACCCGGTTGTCCGTGGCATACAGATGCTTGATGAAGCAGACTGTATTGTTGGGCATAATATCATTAATTATGACATTGCTGCTATTCAAAAGCTCTACCCCTGGTTTGGATACCCTACTGTTTGCATCGATACTCTTCTGCTCAGTCGTATCTACCACCCGAATCTTCTCGAAATAGATAAAGACAAGAAGTGGAATGACATGCCACCAGCGTTATATGGACGGCATTCATTGGAGGCTTATGGCTATCGACTGGGGGAACACAAAGGTGACTATGGAAAGACAACTGATTGGAAGCATTGGTCACAAGAATTAGAAGATTACATGGAACAAGATGTTAAGGTAACACACAAGCTTTGGAATCACTTTCTACCCTACCTGACTTCCTCCAACTAGAACATGATGCAGCAAGGATCCTTACCGCCCAAGAACAACATGGATGGTACTTTGATGAGAGAGCTGCATGGGAGCTTACATCGTCTCTCCAAAGAGAACTTGAACAAACTTATCAAGTATTACGAGACAAGCATCCTTACGTTGCAGGACCGGAATTCACTCCTAAACGAAATAATCGGACACAAGGTTATATCGAAGGAGCCTCGTTTTGTAAACTAAAAGAACTCAATCCTACTTCACGCGATCACATTTCATGGCTACTCACGACCCACTACGGTTGGAACCCGACGAGCTTGACCTCTACTGGCAAGGCTATCGTGGACGAGACTGTCTTAAAGGCGATCCAGCTTCCTATAGCGACTCTTTTCTTGACCTCATTGGATATTACGAAGAAATTGGGGATGATATCGGAAGGCACGAACGCATGGCTGAAGCTTATTACGAGTGCTAGTCGAATCCATCACCACTGTTCAGTTGCAACCAATACTTTTAGATGTGCACATAGAAAACCAAACCTCGCCCAAGTGCCCAGTGACCCAGAGTTTAGAAAGCTTT
>CALBDR010000218.1 GCA_937927525.1 uncultured Candidatus Melainabacteria bacterium | reverse complement strand
GCTTATAGGGAGGCTCAAGCACTAGGTCAGGCTACCGCAGCCAAGCAAATGGAACTGGCTCAAAATATTCATAACAACAACATGGATACTATGTACCAGATGTACCAAACAAGTGCTGCATATCAATTACCTCAATATAGAGTAGGTATGTCAGCTTTAGAGCAAGCTGAAAAAATGGCGTACCAAGGCCCAAATCAAAGTGATCCCAGGCTTAACCAGTTTAGATTTTCCTCTAATCCACGAAGACAGAATGTACTTAATGTTCAGCCTAATACACCATTTACTCCGCAACACAGCAATCAGCAATCACCTGGAGCAGAAGGATGGAGCAACGCAGCATATACTAATGCACTTGCTCAAACATATAGACCTAGACCTCAGATGCAGAATGTAGACTTCTCTCAGACATTTGGTCAGCCACAAGGTCAAGATCAAGCACAGGCAGCAGGTACTCAGCCAGAAGGTCAGGTAATGAGGAATCAACAAAAGATTCAACCAAGTGAGACTAGGAGTTTCGACAACATGAATGACGCACTTGCTAGCTTACCTGGAGCAGGAGGTCAATTAGCTGGAGCTGCACTTGGAATGGCAAGAAGTGGGGCTAGTTTAGCAAATAATGCGGTTAATCCACTTCCAGGTGGTCTTAAAGGTGCAATGAATGCTCTAATGCAATATGGTAGAGGACTAGCAGCAGGAGGCCAGTTAGGTGGTAATCAGCAAGTAGCACAGAATGTACCTCAGATCGAGGAACAGAGAAACCGACAGACTACTTCACCTAATCAGATGTATGCAGGGCAGCAACCTCCTACAGGATGGAAGCAAGGCTTCTTGGATATATTAAATCAAAATCCAGGTATGAACCCACAGCAAGCCATGTATCAGGCAATGCTTAAGAACAGGGGAATGGCGTAATGTTTTTTATCGAACAAGCTTTAGCATCAGCACCACAGGATGTTCAAAACAAATATAGTTGGGTATTAAATATTCCTGACAACGAAAAGCAATTAGTGAGTGATGCCCTTGAAAGATATGCTTCTTATAGAAGTCAATCTATGCCTGGAGACTTAATACAACTTGCTCAATCAGCTTTACCACAAGTTATCGACAGTCAAAGAAACGCTGGATATATTCGTGAGCGTATTGCTCCAGTAATGGCAGCAGCACCAGAGAGTATTGATAATAGGCCAAAGATAATGACAGATGGTGGTGGACGTAGAAGCCCACAACCTATTAATGTTTTCACACAAGATGATAAGGAATTAGTTAAGCAGATAGAGCCTCTACTAAGAGAAAACCCTGATTTTGTTGGTGATTTTAACGCCATATTCAATCCTGCAAATAAGCGTTATCAAGACATGGGATTATCCGCTGGAGAGGCATGGTACAAAGCTTACACAGACACTTTTGATTCTCTATTGAAAAATAAAAAGATTCCAGAAGAGGCTAGATATATCGTTGAAAAATCAAAAGGACTAGTTCCTACAGCTCAAATAGATAGTGGAGACTACGGATATAACCTTGGAGTGCAAATCAATAAGTTGGCCCTAGACCCAGACTCAGCTTTTGATATGAAGACATGGAATGATTATAAAACTAGGGAAATATCTAGGATTGCAGAAGAACTTGGTATGCCAAAATATTCTGCTTATGTTACTGATAGAGCCGTTGTCCCAGCAATGCAGAAGATGGTTCAAGATGGATACTTACCATCACAAATGTACTACTCATACATTGATGAGGCTCAGGAGAATGATGCTCAAGCTAAAGCAGAAATAGCTAAAGCGAGAGAAGCTGATTTCAATTCGTATAAAAAACAGTTAGACACATTTGATCATAAGGGACTATGGGGTGAATACTTCCCGAATATAACTGACTCACTAGCAAAACAGATGAGTATGTATGCCTGGGTTAATACAAATAGTAGAGACTTCGTAGATGACCCACAGGGTAAAACAGATAACTACCATATGTCCAAGTGGCAACCAGAAGCATGGAAGGAAAAGTTAAATACTCAGGATGGCCTATCTTTCTTTCAGAATGAACTGAAGAAAAAGTCTGATATGCACTATGCAAATCTTGAGTACAAAGATAGGCAGACTACTACCCCAGGTGAACTTTATGATGGGCCTGATCTAGTAAAAAAGTGGAGTCAGGTATATGGAGATAGAACTGAGATAAGCCCTATCCAAGCTGCATACATAGAGAAAGAATGGAATAACCAAGATCATGGCTATGAATTTAATAAGGCAAATCTAGGAAATATCCAAGCTGGTAAATGGGATAGCACTGGTATGTTCACTGGATCAATGCCAGCAATATATAACTACTCAGATGATGAAATGCTTAATGCTTTCACAGTTGATCAAATTAAGGAAGCAGACTGGTTAAGCGATAGAGATAAGG
>CALBDR010000217.1 GCA_937927525.1 uncultured Candidatus Melainabacteria bacterium | reverse complement strand
CAATGTGAATGAGTAGATCTCCACTGACGAAAAGCACAAGATAGTCCACGATCGTTTCCATAAGTTTTAGTAGAATAAAATTTTGCCATTTATGTTCCTATTGCATTTCCAAATAAGTAAGTATGAACTCGAGCAGAGACATTATAACCTCTCTCGAATGCCATTTTAGCCACATCACCAGCTGATTCTAGCTGCTCTTCTTCTCTAGCTCCAACTGGCATAATCCATACAGGCCAGTTAATACCTTGAGCTCTAAATTGAGATAAAACATCTTCCATCTCTTCCCATTGCTCTTTAGCTGAGCCGAGAACAAACTTTAATTGACCGCTTGATCCGCTATTCTTTCTCAGAGTAAGCCGATGATACTCTTTAACTACTTCTGGCTTGATAGCCTTCTTAGCTGGCTCTCCTGCCACCGTCCATAGTTTAGGAGAGACCGAGAAGAATACATTTCCATTGTATTCTCTTAATCTAAACATTTCTAACATTTCATCTGTTAGAGCTTTAGTACCGTTAGTCTCAAACGTAATATCAGTAGGCGCATTTCCACGTTTAACTAAGCTATGAAGAATACCTACTATACCTCGCTGTGACTTAGGTGTTAGAGGCTCACCACCTGTAAAGCATAGATGCGAACGTTGATTAGATACTGGATGAAGGAATAGTCCATCTGGATTACTATCAGTTCTAAGAACATCGACAATGCGATCGGCTATAGTATTAGCATCAGCTGTATGCATCAGATGTTTAAACTTCTTAGACCAAGTATACGATGAATCACAACCTTTACTGAATACAGGAAGCTGTTCTACTTCTGTAATATCAGTTAGGTCAATCTTCTCAAACGGAAGATCGTAAGTAGAAGGATCTGTAGGGTCAGTCTGACCAAAACCATTACACTGAAGATTGCATAGAAAGAATCGTATCCATGCAGTAGGAACTCCTGTGTAGTGGCCTTCACCTTGTATTGAATTAAAGATCTCTGAATAGAGATATTCTTCTGAGGACATATCTGCTCCTAGTTTAAGTGGAAGGGCACTAAACAATTATTTATATAGTATATTCTATTTCTTCTAATAGATCTTCTAATATTAAACTATTATCTAATGAAAATTTATAGGCTAAGGTAATACGTCTACAGCTTGTATATGCCGCATGCCAGCAACGCTCGTTTTCTTTTCTACCAAAACGATAATGTCTGGCTTGCCATCCTTTTACGTCCGGAAGAGTTACTATTTCTTTAGTCTCTGCATCTTGATATTTAAAATACCCATCACCAGTCTCTGACCAAGTAAACAGTATCTGATGAGCTGATGCATTCCAGTTATTATGCCAGCCTACAAAACCACCTGGAGGGTAATAATTAAATAAAGCATTAGCTGACGCCCCTAACTCTTGAGCAAAACCATACTTTACACTT
>CALBDR010000216.1 GCA_937927525.1 uncultured Candidatus Melainabacteria bacterium | reverse complement strand
GATCAATAGTTAACTTTATCAATTTATCTGCATTTACAGGGGGCAGTTTTTGATTAAAACACTACAGAAAAATTAGTAGAAAGACCTACTCCAGCCTCTGGCTGGTTTCCATTTAGATCTTGAATTAAAGGAAAAGAAATTCCTGCAGCCCAAATAAATCTTTCATTAATAGCGACTTTCAAACCATTCATCCAGTTAATCACCATACCACCATGAGCGTCATCCTTAATTCCTTGAAACTCTGTTTTTTCTTGCCAAGCACCATTCATCTCAGTAAAAAGACTCCAAGCTAAATCTTGCCCTAAGAGCCTACTAGGGAACAGAGCATTCACATAAGAGAAAAATTTTTCTTTACAGGAGTGACATTCACCGATTCTACAGGCATTCTGTTTGATCGCATAGCTAAGAGCTAAATTAAAGTTTAAAACATCGCCAGAGATAGTATCTTGAGTTCCCTCTGTAGATAAAAGATACAGGATATTTGCATCGACATTAAAGTTATCAAATATTTTACTAATGGCAAGTCCAAACAAAGGATCATAAGATCCAGTACCAGGCTGATCATCAGCAGCTAATGTTAAACCAAATTCATTGGTTTCAGAAGTTCTTCCAGTAGGGAACTTCATCCCTGCAAGCAAAGCAACTAAAAAACCAGATTTTTCTAAATCTAAAAATCGATACTTTGCAATAAGATTCATATCTCCTAGACCGACAGAGTTCCCTTCATCAATAGTAACTCCCTGAAAGGTAGTCATTAAACCATATGTAGAATTAAAAGGGTAAGTAACTATAATATCGAGATCGTCAGTAACACCATAAGCAGCACTTAAAAATAGCTGAAGCTGTGACTCTAAAGAATGTGTATGTTGCCTACGGGCATTAATACTTCTAAAATCAGCTGCACCAAACTCATGAAAATTCTGATAATTAATTCCAGTACTTATTGCAAATTGCCCTTTATCTAAAGTGTGAGCTGGTACAGTAATTAAAGGCGTTGCAAGTCCGACACCACCAAAGAGAGAGTGTCCACCACAGGCACACGCCATGGCTTTAAGAGGAAATAATAATAAGATTAGTAGGATAATTCTAAACAATTGGTATACTACTTAATATTAAATGACGAAGAGAAGCATAGGCAAATTATCTAAGGAAACTGGTTTGAGTGTTCAAACTATTAGATACTATGAACAGTTAGGAATTTTACCAGAACCTGAAAGAACTGAATCAGGTTATAGAAATTATGGAGATGACTACTTTGAACATATTTATTTTATAAAAAATGCTAGGGAAATGGGTTTCAGCCTAGAAGAAATAAAACTACTAGTCAATCTTAGAAGCTCTAAAAGTGCTATTGGGAAAGATGTAAAAGAGATAATTAACTTGAAAATCCAGGAGATAGATGAACAAATTAAATCACTAAATGGAACAAGAAACTACCTCACTTCACTTACTCAGTCTTGCCATGGGAAAATGCCTGTTAATAAATGTCCCATAATAAACAAGCTGAAAAATTTTTCAGAAGATGATAATTAATTCATCTCCATGTCGCCATGACTACCATCACCGTGCATAGCATCGTCAGCACCTTGATCTCCACCATGTGAACCGTCACCAGTCTCAAGTACTTGTCTAACGATAATATCTTCAACAGTAATTTCTCTATTCTCAGTATTATTTGAGTAAGTGATTCTCACACCTGAATTATCGCCTCCCTCCATGTCTTGAAAATCTATCCAAATCTCATAGTCATTCTCAACACCATTTACGTGGTATCTAAGTGTTTTATCATCCGCTAAGTAAAGAGCTTTGATCTTAGAGTCCACGAGATCTCCATCAGCCAAATGAAAAGTTTGCTCAAGCCTAAACAAGATTCCTTCTTTATTATTTTTCATTCTCTTAAGGTAAAAATGACCTTTATGCTCTCCATCAATCACAATCTCATACTTAAGATTTAAAAATGGAGCTAAAGAAGACCTAAGAGCTCTCTTCTCAGTTTTCGATTTCGGCAAATGTTCGTGCCCAGCATGCGCCTTCACTGGCTTAGTTAAGCCTGTGCATAATGGACAACAAATCATCAGACCACAGACAAAGATTTTAGTTATAAAATTTTTCATAGTTTTAATATTCCGCCAAAGCCTATAGTTTGACTATAGGCTTTAAAGTTTTTATTTTTGCTTAAATATTTGAACGCAGAAATTGAAATTATTAACTGCCCTAAAAAAGAAACCGACTTAGCTGTATCCAAGTCGGCTCTATTTGCGTGCGTGTGTGTGGGGGGAACGAATAATTAATTCTGAATATATAATGTATGTCTTACATATTTTTTGATATAAAATTTTAAAAATGGCTTTAAAAATTCTAGATAAACATATATTCTCTGAATTTTGGTTACCATTTGTTGGTGGCGCTAGTATTATTACTGGTGTCTGGCTTGGGATTGATAAGCTAAAGGTCATTTTTAAATTACTTGCTATATCTGGCGCTTCTGTCTCTAAAGGTATAGTGATTTTAGGCTTAGAGGTGCCACATATGCTGGCTTTAACTCTACCTATTAGTGTTTTATTTGCTTGCTTTTTAGCCTTTCAGAAACTATCTACTGAAAGTGAGATTATTGCCCTTCGGGCAACTGGCATCAGCTTTAAGCGGATAATGTTACCAGTAATTTATTTAGGGATACTCACGGCGAGCCTTGCTTTTAGCATTAATGAGTTTGTGGTTCCTCGGACAAGCCCTCTTGCAAAATTAGTTTACTCTTTAGCTATATATCAGAATCCAGTTCCTGAAAATAGTGAAAAATCCTATAACTATATAGAGAAGAACGCTTATGGTGCGATAAAACGAATTTTTCATGTAGCGAAGATAGAAGATAAAGTACTTTATGATTTATTGATTATCGAATTCGGGAAGAAAAAACTTTTTCAGGTTTATACAGCTAAAAAAGCATTCTGGAATGCTAAACGAGGTGGCTGGGAACTTTTTGATGGAAAAAGTAGCTCGATAAAGAAAGCACTTAAACCTGGGGCTAAATCGAAACACTTTGTTTCTGACTTCCAGTCGACTTTTATTCCTAGTAGTATAGACCCTCAGAAAATCTTAGATAATGTTAGCCAGCTTAAAGAGCTTAGCTTCTATGATCTAAAAAAATATATCGATGAAAATAAAGAAAGTTTTGAAACAAAAAAAGAATTAAACTCTGCACTAACTAGTTTCCATAATAAATTTGCTTATCCACTTTCTTGTATTTTCCTTGCGATTATTGGAGCGTGTTTAGGGATTACTCAGAGAAGAAGTATTATTAACTGGGGTTATATCGGTATGGGAGCTGTGGTTTTTCTTTTTTATATATCTCAGACTATATTTGATTCCATGGGAGAGAGTGGAGCTGTAGCTCCTGCGCTTGCGATGTGGATTCCTAATTTATTTTTTGCTGGGATTAGCTACTGGACTTTTATGTTTAGGGCTGAGAATTAGCGAGATCTGCGTTTCTTTGCTTAGCGACATAAACACTTCTTACATTATCTAAAAGTTCTTCGATTTTAGGTACAATATTTTCCTCAAACAAATTAACGCTATCCCTTACTGATTCTTTAATTGAATTTAATATTCTTGAAGGTTTATCTAAAAATTCAGTGAAATCTTTTTTGTTATCATCAATAATTGCAACATCTGACACATACACTTTAGCTTCTGCTTTGTCAAAGAATTTAATAAGAGACCAAAGCAATGGAGGTATAGACTTATGATTCGCTGGGATTGTTTCCTCTTGAGTCAAGCATGGGTCTAATGAGATTTTATAAGCGTCTAATAATGAATAAAAATCTTTAGTAAATTGCTTCTTTCTGTCCTCAGGAATACTATCTGGAACATTAACTCTTTGATCTTCTCCATTCAGATTAACTAATTCATTTTCATAAGAGTTAATAAAACTTTCAACCATTCTAAATCTCTCATATTGATTCTGTTCTAAATTTATACTTGTTTGTAAAACTTCAAACTCAGAACTAAAGAAATTATCATCATTAATATAAAGAGCTTCAAGGGCTTTATAAAGAAGTAAAGAAACAACTTTAGCCTCTAATTTTCTCCTAGAGTCTTCAGATATTGGAATTCCAGACATACCTTTCTCCTCTTTATTTAATCTCTGAAACATAGTTGAGATCTCTCCAGGAAGTTCACCAAAGTCATGCATCAAAATCCCTGCACGTATTTTAGGTACTATATCTTGCAAGTATTCAGGTAATTTTGAAAAGACAAAATCATCTCCCAAATACATAACACCAGCACTATGATCAGCAGTAGAACTATGCTTTTGGGGAATATATGAATTACCTTTTCCTCTAAAAATTTTATCTAAGTATTTAAATAACTTATCAAAAGCATTAAAAGCATCATCGGTAAAATTAAATGCCGCAGCATCCAATATCTTTTTTGACCAGATCTATCAATATAAGGTATTTGAGTTAAACTCAATGGGTTGTTATTATGCTCTTCTGGATTTCTATATTTAACTCTATAAGCAGCATTTTTAGAAGCACGATAGTGCTCACTTTCCAATAATCTTCTATTTAAAGAAATCGAGCTGCTCGCCTTAAAAGAAAAATTCTACCTTAATAAGCTACAAATAAAATTATTTTAATTTAGATAACTTACCTCTAATCTTTAGCTTTTACCGAAGAGTTGAATTTAATATAGCCTTGCTAAAATACCATACAGTGCAAATAATCAAAGAGATCAAAGATAAAACCATCAGACTTCTAATAAGCGCTTACTGCTTATACTTTTTCTCACTTAGAATCTTAATCCCTCACTCGCTTCGAAATGATGAAGCAGAGCAGGTCTTAGCTGCTTCAAGCTTTGAACTCGGATATCTTAAACAACCACCACTATATAGCTGGATAAGTTATGGACTTGCAAATATATTTAATGCCGGTAAATTAAATATTTATCTAATCCTCTTCGTAAAATACTTAAGCTACTTTGCATTTTTATTCTTAATATATAAACTTGCTAGAAGTATTTTCAAATCGAAGAAAACAGCTTACCTCTGCTTATTAAGCCAATTACTCTTCATAACTTACTCCTATGACTTTACTCGTGATCTCAGTCATACCATTCTAGTAAGTGTTTTTAGTGTTCTGAGTTTAATTATTTACTTAAAACTCTGGACTAAGCAAAGCACTCTTCACTACATATATCTTGGTCTAGTTTTTGGCTTAGGCTTTATGTCTAAATATAATTTCTTATTCACTGCACTTGCTTTAGTGATAGCCTCTTTCAGTCACCGTCATGCTTTCAAAATACTATTTAACTTCAAAACCCTTCTTAGCTTTTTTACATGTGCACTGATTGGCTCACCTCATCTCTACTATCTTTATCATAAAAACTTTTCTGGAATTGAATATGCCTTAGAGAGGTCAAACAAGGTTGTTGAAAAATCATACAGTTTCTTAGAATTAGTAATAAAAAAATTTTCTACTTTAGCTTTAACTTATTATGAAATTATTCTAGTAGTCATAATACTTAGTCTACTGTTTATAGTCTTCAGCAAAAAACCTGCAAATATGGACATAATCAAAACTCCTAATTATAACTTTAAAAAATTCTTTGTTAACTTCTCAATCATTGCACTTTGTATTCCATTATTAATGGTTATCTTCCTTGGCTTTAACCAATTCTTCGCAAAATGGCTTTCTCCAGTAGCTTTCTTAGCTCCATTAGTCTTCTTCATTTACTTAAAAGGACCAGTAGAAAAACTGAAAATTACTGTTCTTGAATTTATAGTAAGCATAATTATTATTACGATCAGCTCAGTCTATATACTTGGAGGCTTTTTCCCAGACCTAGTAGGTAAGATTTCACAGACACAGTATCCATATAAAGATCTCTGTAAACAAATTTATAAACTAAAGTCAGTCCAATTCAGAAGCTCACATATAAACATCATTACCCAAAACAATGAAGTCTTAGAAGCAAATCTAAAACTCACCTGTAAAGAAGCTACTGTTAATTCTATCTATAAAATAAAAGACTCTGAACCTGAAAGGTTTTCTGAAGATTCTTCTGTAATTGTTTTTAATAATAAGAAAAAACGCGAGAAGTTTATTCAGCGCATGGAAAAACATTCCCAAGTAATTTCAGAAAATCTAGTCACACTTCAAGCCAAATATATAAACTCAAATAAACAGTTTTATAAAGTTTATGTAATTTATTAAAAACTGCCCCCTGTAAATGCAGATAAATTGATAAAGTTAACTATTGAT
>CALBDR010000215.1 GCA_937927525.1 uncultured Candidatus Melainabacteria bacterium | reverse complement strand
CCTGAAACCATAGCGAGTTTACCGACTTTACAGCCTTGGTGAATAGCAGTTAAACCACCAATATTCACATAATCATCAACAAAAGAATAACCTGCTAATTGAACCGAATTAGCGATAGTTACATTATTTTTCACAGTAACGTTATGAGCAAGGTGGCTATAAGCCATGATGTAATTATCATTACCGAGAATAGTTTTAGAACCTTCACCGACACCTTTATTAATCGTGACAAACTCTCTTATCGTGTTATTATCACCGATTTCAACAAAACTTTCTTCACCTGAAAAACTATGGTCTTGAGGAGCTTCACCGATGACAGCATAAGGAAAAATTTTACAGTTCTTTCCAATAGTAACTCCGTCACGGATTATTACTCCCTCACCGATCTCAGAGCCATCACCAATACTAACGGAATCCCCGATAAAAGCTGATTTTGCAATTTTTACAGATTCAGTTATCATTCATCTCCTCATAGTAACTATTTAATTAATAAATCTTGAATCAAAGCATCAAGCTTATTAGTTTTAATATTACCGATTCTATTATAAACCGTCTTTCTGTCTTTACTGATGAAATATGTAGTAGGAATCACCCCAATCTTCAATTCTTTTACTAAAGCTGCGTAATTTTTATCATCAACGTCTACACTATAGAAATCAACAGCTTCCTTTTTCTTAGCGTAATCCGCCTCTACTTGAGCAAACTCAGGAGCATATCTTTTACAAGTTCCACACCATGTAGCAAAAAATTTAATTACAGCAAAATTTTCCGAAGAATTAGCCTCTAAAAATGTAAGTAACTGAGATTGTGATCCAGATCCTTTACTTGAAATCGAGGAGCAAGAACTTAAAGAAAACAAAGTTACAAAGATGAGACTAAATAAAAGAAAGTTTTTTTTCATAAACCATTCCTATTATAATAAAGATCAAATGAAAAAGTTGGCACTATTTCTATTCATCAGTTTTTTCCTTTCAAGTAACTTTTCTGAGTTGCATGCAAACAATTTAAAGAAAGTAGAGCTCGGTAACACATTTGCACTTTCTAGAAGTCTAAGTTCAGATGAAACCTATGATCACTCAGGAATGGTTTTCATAGGAAATTTAATTGAAAAAAAAATCATAGAATCATCAAAAATCAAAAAACTAGAACTTAAATTTAGAGTAGAGTCCGTTCTAAAAGGTGTAGAAGAAGGAACTGAAGAGTTAACTTTATATCATTGGGCAGGCTTAAATAGCCCTCTTAACAACCTCAGCCCTAGTAGACACATGTTTTGTTTCTACAAGCCAAGTCCTAAGACAGGTCTAACTTCACTAGTAGGCGGTGAGCAAGGTCTATTAAGACTCTAAATCCCTCAATTTAACTAAAGAGATATTGGTATCACTGTTGAGAGTGAGGCGTCAAAATTTGCAATAATACGAGAGCATCTCAGGGCTCTAAATTCAAGGCTTGCGAGGATGAGAAAGCGCAGTGTACTGGAAGTACATGAGCATTTGGAAGACGAGTAAAACGCAGAAGTTAGAGTTATGAGGTGTTCTCGCGTGCTAAAATCTGAAACATGGCAACAGAAGTAAATGACACAAATTTCGAGTCAGAAGTAATTGACTCTGATGTACCAGTACTAGTAGATTTTTGGGCACCTTGGTGTGGACCTTGTAGAGCTTTAGCTCCAGTTATAGATGAGCTTGCAGGTGAATACGAAGGTAAAGCTAAAATCGTAAAACTAAACACTGATGAAAACCCTAACAAATCTCTAGAGTTTAGAATAAATAGTATTCCTACTATGATTATTTTCAAAGATAAAAAACCAGTAGAAATGCTTGTAGGTTCTTTATCTAAAGAGAAAATTAAAGAAGCTATTGATAAATTAGTTTAATCATAAGCTATCACTATAAAAAACGAGCCTCCACAGAGGCTCGTTTTTTATAATATTTTTTAAAATATTCCTAATTACCAATTCTTTCAAATGCTTTTTCAGCCTTATCTTTTAACATAGAAGCTTTATAAGAAAACTCTTCTTTTGATTGATCTAACTTTCTAAGGAACTTATATTTTTCATACTTATATTTATCGATAATTGATTCTTTCTTTTGATTAAACTTATATTTCTGCTTTTCAAATAGATACTGAGAATAATCTTTAAGATTTCTTTTTAAAATCTCTTGGTTTTCTTTCCTACCATAAAATTCTATATACTGACTAGCCACATATTTATAGTAATCAAACCTATGAGCAAGCTCATTTTTCGTACTAAGTGTTTTAGCTTGAAGTTTTTTTAGCATAGCACCTATACTGTTTAAAGATGCTTGCATAAATACTTGAACCAACTCTGTAATCTTAAAAGATTCACTCATTTTGCCTTCCTCAATCTCTTAGTTAAACTAGATTATAAATTATTTTACTAGTAAATCTTCGAGAGATTAGAATATATATTAGCAAAACTCCTATTATCTTTAATTAATTTTCTTTTATTTTAAAGATTTGTATTTACAGAGTTGATTAATCAATTCTAAACTATGCAACAGCTAATGAACCTTCTGGATCAGGTTTCTCTACTCTTAAACCACTCCCTACTCTTCCAATAGCATTTGAAACCCTTTGAGAGTAATTATCAAACCTAGCTGTTGAAACCTCAAAGTCAGGATTATCTTTCTTTTCAGAGTCGACCTTGTCGACAAAAGTATCAACTGAACCTAAAATAGATATAAGTGACTTAAGGTTTTTATCATCTAAATTAAAAGATGACTCATTATTTTGGTATTTTAATTTTACAATTTGCTCAAGATCTACTAATTTTTTATTTAAACGAGCTTTTTGATCATCTGACAAAGCAGTACTATCCTCAACTTTAGCCATCGAACTACCAATAATA
>CALBDR010000214.1 GCA_937927525.1 uncultured Candidatus Melainabacteria bacterium | reverse complement strand
GTAAGGATCCTGATAAGGTTGCTTACAAAGTGGGTCATACTAAGTGGCCCAATCCGCTTAAGCGATTTCGAGACGAACACTTTGTAGTGTTTGATATCGAACCTCTAGGAAACATTATTATCAACGATAAAGATCCAATAGTTGCTCGTAACTATTGTAAGATCGTTGAAGAATGTTTTAAAGTAATGTATCCTAAAAACTTCATGTTGGAAGAACACTTTGATTATCCTAAAGGTAAGTTTGATGGCTTCTCTGGGATTACAGAAATGTTTATTCTAAATGAGGATCAGACAGAACAGCAACTTGTAAATGATTTTCAAAAGGTGAGAGCTGCAGCATGGAAAGCACTAAAAAAGTAACAAAGCATATCTGGGTAAAGTTTCAGAAGGAAGGGATACATAAGTACCCTGCTGCCTTAGAAGATCCTAAGTTGGCAGATGTATCCTTCTTAGGATACCCACATCGTCATATGTTTCACTTCCGTGTAGAAGTTGAAGTGTTCCACGATGATCGAGATATTGAGTTTATCCTGTTTAAGCGAGAGTTGGAATCATTGTATGATGAGAAGACTCTTGAGCTTGATTATAAGTCTTGTGAAATGATTTCTGATGATCTTTACAATTACATTTCAAATAAATATCCTAACAGGGATGTTATCATTGAGGTAAGTGAAGACAACGAGAATGGTAGCCGAGCCTACTATCCAAAAGGAGAATGACATGGACTATACAACTCTTGCAGCAAGACATGTAAGACGTAACTATAAAAAAGGTGATATGATTTCTTATGTTGACGCAAGAGATCAAGACACGTATACTCACGAATTTAGAGGTATCATGAATCGCGGTGGCCGACCATATGCTAAGGTCGAGACCGGAAAAGAGATGCTTCTTCTTCCTATGCATCAGCTGGTTATTGATGTAGACTTACCAATGTAAAGGTTATAATGAAACATATTGATTTTTGTCACATTGCTCCTACGAAGCATTTGGATTTAGTTAAGAACCGAAACACTCACCTCGTCCTGGCTCACCTAATTGAACAGGACGAGGAATATACAGAATTTTATAAACAAGAAAAAGCCAACGGCTCTACAATCATCATGGATAACTCTGCTTTCGAAATGTATAAGCAGGGTCGACCTATGTATGATTCTGATAAGCTGATCGAGATGGGTGAAAAGGTTGATGCAGATTATATTGCACTATCTGATTATCCAGACGAGCATTCTTCCAAGACAATTATGGCTGCTAAGGAACTAGCTCCTAAGGTTAAGGATGCTGGCTTTGGAACATTCTTTATTCCACAATCAAAGATTGGTGATCTAGATGACCTTAAGGCTTGTTTTGTTTGGGCTAAGCATTCTGATCTGATCGATTATATTGGTCTGTCTATTCTAGCAATTCCAAATGCTTACAGTGTTCAGAAAGACAACTTACTCCAGCGGTTTGTATCTCGCTTTATGTTTATGGAAGAACTGGAAAAGATTAACTATTTCCCAACTCACAAGAAGATGCATGTTCTTGGAATGGTAGATGGTCCTAATGAGATCAAGATGCTTGCTAATTGGTTTCAAACTGATGATCTCCATACGTGGGATAGTTCTGCTGCTGTATGGGCAGGTCTTAATAACATTACGTTTGATGATTCACCTACCGGTTTGATATACGGTAAGTTTGAAAAAGAAGTTGACTTCTCGGCCGAATGGAAAGATCCTAAGCGAGTTGCTAAGGCACAAGAGAACATGCACTATATCGATGGATTATTCTATGACTATCAAGTATAGATTTCAAGAAGATGAAATCTTATTTCATCTCGAAGAATATGTAGATGCCACTTACTCTGGTCACTACACAAATGAAGAGAAGAAAGAAATCCAAGTAATTGATATCTGGGAGTCACTCGGCTCTCTAGAATCTACTGCTCGAGACAACGCTCTCAAGTATCTGCTACGCTATGGAAAGAAAGAGGGAAAGAACACCAAAGATCTTTACAAAGCTATGCACTATATTATTCTAATGTTATATTGTGAAAGAAAAGGACCAGCTGATGCTACTGCATCCAGAAAATGAAACTACCCTTACCAAGTTTACAAATGTACAGCAAGGTGATGTTCAGCCCAATGCTATCGATCTTCGTCTCGATAGTATTTTTGAGATTGATAACACCATCTTTAGTATCGATGATGATAAGAAGGTCCATCGCAACAAAATCCAACTGAATCCTGATAAGGAAGGATATTTCTGGTTGGATCCAGGTCATTATGAAGTGCTGATGAAGAATGTGATTACAGTTGGTAAGAATGAAGCTGGGTTTGTTATTACTCGCTCTACACTCAACCGTAACGGTTTGTTCCTTACTAGCGGTCTTTATGATTCTGGTTATGAAGGGGTCATGGCTGGTGTGCTTCATGTCACTTGTGGTAAAGCAAAGATCAAGAAGGGTACACGGATTGGTCAATACTTGAACTTTGAATCTGAGTCAAAGGGATTGTATGATGG
>CALBDR010000213.1 GCA_937927525.1 uncultured Candidatus Melainabacteria bacterium | reverse complement strand
ACTTAAACTCCTATTTTAATTGAATACTTTATCTAGTTTAACGGGGAGGCTCCAAGTATTAGCACTGACTTTCATTGCAAGTATTGAAGCAATTTTAAGTGCTATTGCTATCGACAAAATGGCAGCAGGATTAAGCAAGAATTTCAATAAAGAAATCATCGCTAAAGGTCTTGGAAACATGATCTCTGGCATATTTGGTTTGACACCCTTAACAGGAGTAGTACTAAGAGGATCTGCAAACATTGAAGCTGGAGCCAATAATAGAAGTTCTGGTATCCTTCAGGGCTTTTGGCTTATACTACTTGTTCTTTTCTTTTCAAAATATTTAAGTTACATCCCCAAGTCCTGCCTAGCAGCTATTCTAGTTTATTTAAGCTTTCGCTTAATAAACCTAAAAGCAATAAAAGAACTTTTCAAATATGGTCAAAATGAAATTAATGTATTCTTTCTGACAGTGGCTTTGATAATAGTAGGAAACCTCTTACTCGGTGTGATTGTGGGAATCTTACTTTCATTCTTCCATTTCCTATATTCTTTTACAAAGTTTGAATATAAGGTGACTAAAGACTTGGAGCATAATAAGACAAATGTTTATTTAAGAGGTTATGCTTCCTTCTTTAACCTCCCTCAAATATCTGCCGACCTTAGTAAAATACCTAAAGACATGAATTTGCATATCAAATTTGGCAAACTTAGTTATATAGACTATGCTTTTTTTGACTTTTTACAAACTTGGGAACAGCAGTATATACAGTCTGGAGGAACCGTATTCTTAGAGTGGGATCAGCTAAAAGCTAGCATCTTCAATCCTATAAAAGCTTTTAGCTTATTTGAAAAATTCAAATCACCACCAAAGAATTAATTTACGAGTATTCAAGTTTAAGTTTATGTTTATTTGCTATTCGTCTTATATTAGAAGAATCATTTTTCGTAATAAGATTAAAGGCAAGTCCACTTTTTCCTGCTCTTCCTGTTCTTCCAATTCTATGAATATAATCTTCATCAGATTTTGGTAAGTCATAGTTAATAACAGCTTCTAAATTACTTACATCAATTCCTCTAGCTGCAACATCTGTCGCGATTAAGAGTTCAACTGCACCCTGTTTGAAATTTTTCATAACAAGATCTCGCCTTTTTTGTTTGATATCACCATGTATCGCAGCTACCAAATATTTTTTCTTATGTAATGCCTTTGTGAGTTCATCTACTTTCCTTTTCGTGTTACAAAAAATAATGCCACAAAAAATCTTATACTCTTCAAGTAATTTTTCTACACATGAATCCTTGCCTGCATTAGAAGTATTTAGACAGAGCTGTTTTATATGTAAATTTTGCTGTAAACTTTCACTAATAAGATTTATATGCTCAGCATTTTTTAAATACTTTTGAGCAATTTTCATAAGTGGTTTAGGTAAAGTAGCAGAAAACATTAGAGTTTGTCTTGTCTCAGGAGTTCTAGAAATAATATCATTTAACTCTTCTGCAAAGCCCATATTCAGCATCTGATCTGCTTCATCTAAAACCAAATATTTTATTGAAGAAAGTCTGATAGTTCCTCTTTGGACATGATCCCTGATCCTACCTGGAGTTCCAACAATAATATGAGTTCCTTTCTTCAGGGCTTTAAGCTGAATTTTCATTTCCTGACCACCATAAATAGAAGTCACAGCTATCTCTTGCCCTTCTAATAATTTAGCAATTTCATTAGTAACTTGAACCGCAAGCTCACGTGTAGGACATATGATAAGGGCTTGAGCCTTTCTTTCTTCCTTGACGATAGCTTCAATACAAGGAATTGAAAAAGCTAAAGTTTTCCCTGTTCCTGTACTAGCCTGAGCTATAAGATCTTTTCCTTTTTTTAAAATAGGAATTGAATTTACTTGAATTTCAGTTGCGGTTTCATAACCATGTCTATCTAAGGCGTTTAGAAGACTTTCACTTAAATCAAATTCTTTAAACTTAATATCTTTTTTGGTAGTCATTTCTAAAGCCTCCACTATTACGATTTCTATCAGAACGTTCCTGAGCAAAGTTAATCTTCATCAGTCTTCCACGAAATTCCTTCTCATTCAATTCTTCCTTCGCTGCATTTGCTTGATCTGCAGAAGCGAAAGTTATAAATGCAAAGCCTTTACCATCGATGACGATACACTCCGTTATTTCCCAATTCGAGAACATCTCTTTTAATTCACTACTAGTAGTAGAGTAATCTAGATTACCTACATATAATTTCTTATTCATATTTTGTCCTTTTAATTTAACTGATCTTAGGACAAAAATAAAAAAATACAATGGACCTTAAAAAAGTTACTTACAAGAAGATTAACACAAAAAATCCATATTTACGAATTGTTTAATTATTATAATATAATCACAAGAAACCATTCTGTAAAATCTGCATATTTAATCTCTATGACTATAAATTTGGAGTCTCACTTAAATTAATTAGACTTAATGTTTAGTATTAAAACTAATATTCGTTTAAAGAATGAGTATTCAATCTATTTTTCAGATAAGCTTATTTTTGTGAATACTATAACTAGCACCAATCCTAACGAACAGCAGACTAGCTTACTGAGTAAAAATCAAAAACAAGTTCTAGATCTATGCTACCAAGCAATGGATTCAGTAATAAGGTTTGGAGTAAGTCCTGAAGAGCACATAAAACATGAAACTGTAAAACACCACTATGATTCCATGTTAAGAAGACTAAACCAAGCTCTTCCTAAGGAGAAGAATGATTTTATAAATAGATTTCAAACTCTTACAGAAACTTTGATAAAGTTTCATGATTTTGGAGAGATTTTAGGGGAACCAAATACTTTCTTCGACTTAATAAGGGTTCCAGACTCACTTAAAGAAGAATTTGAAAAACTAAATCAAAATCTTGAAAATACAGTAGTAAAACTAGCTTTTGCAAGCAGTTTTAACTTTTTAATCGAAAACAACTCAGAGTCAAATCAAGAACAAATACAGAAAAAATTTTCCGAACATTTAAAACCCCTAAAAAACCTATTCACAAAAATTAAATCTGATCATTCTAATAATATTTTCACTGACCACCGTAATAACGAAGAATGGGCAAATGACAAAATTATAGATATGAAAGAAATTATAGGTGCAATCCAGGAGCATGTAAACACTGAAGAGGAGGAAATTAAAGCAACTTCAACTGATATATGGAAAGAGTATCAGGATATGGTAGGTCTATTCTCGTGGTTAGACTCATATCCATCAGTCCAAGTACCAGAGAATCAAGACCAGCAGCTATATGCTAATCAAATTAAAGAAAGATCTAAACTTAATTCTAGCTCTTTTAATATCGCCCGAGCGTTAACACATTTTATTGATAAATTTGATGGCTCTACCTACGCAATTAATGGGTATAAAGATGCTTTTTATACTGATCTCAGCAATCACCATGACCAAAACTATATTAAAACAAAGCTAAGCAAAAACTTGCAAAGATTTGAAAAACCTTTTGAACTCTTAGAAAAAGTTATAAATACAACTAAAGAAAGCCTAGAAGAAAATACTCAAACTCTCTTTAGTGATTTAATAAGCAGCTTTAGAACACAAGTAAATGAGCTTAGATCTAAGTTTATAGAAAAGTATAAAAGTAAAGACCTAATTAAAAAATCCACTAGCGACTAAAACTAACTCTCTCACCACGAAAGTCTTCTTTAAAAGTACCTTCGTTATAGACGAGTTCACCATTAATAAAGGTCTTATGAATTTTAGAATGGAAACTAATTCCCTCCACTGGAGCCCATTTACATTTGTAAAGAATATTAGACTTATCTACAGTCCAGGATTCAGCCCTCTCAGATCTATCGACAGAGAATACAGCTAAATCAGCTTTATAGCCTTTTCTAATAAAGCCTCTATTCTCAATCTGGAATAAAGTAGCTGGAGCATGAGCAACTTTTTCTACTATCTGCTCAAGGCTAAGCTTATCCTGATAATAAAGTTCAAAAAGCACATTTAGACAGTGTTGCACCATAGGTGCACCTGCCGGACACTTAAAGTAAGTATTATTCTTCTCATCTAAAGTATGTGGCGCATGATCAGTAGCAATAATATCAATAATATTTTCCCTAACTGCTTTCTGAATAGCGTCTCTATCACCCTTAGTCTTAATCGCTGGATTCCATTTAATTAAAGACCCTCTCTTCTCATAATCCTCATCGGAGAACCATAAGTGATGAGCACATGCTTCAGCTGTAATTTTCTTCTCTTTAAGAGGAATATCATTTCTAAAAAGCTTCAATTCATCTGCTGTAGAGATATGCAAAACATGTAAACGTGCATCATATTTCTGAGCAAGTGCAACAGCCTTTTCACTAGATTTATAACAAGCTTCGTGACTTCTAATAAGTGGGTGGTAATCCACTGAAAGATCTTCACCATGCCTTTCTTTAAAGATTTGAGTGTTACGGTTAATGGTGGCTTCATCTTCACAGTGGGTAGCTATGAGCACAGGTGAATTTTTAAAGAAACCTGAAAGTGCTTCTTCATCGTCTACAAGCATATTTCCAGTAGAAGCTCCCATGAAGATTTTCACTCCACAAACCTTTTGAGGGTTAATTTTTATAACTTCGTCTAAATTTTCATTAGACGTTCCCATGTAGAATGAATAATTAGCGTAGGCTTTATGTTTAGCATTATCAAACTTCTCTTCAAGTAAATCTATAGTTAAAGTTCTAGGATGCGTATTAGGCATTTCGAAGAAAGTAGTTATACCACCAGCTACAGCAGCCTTAGACTCAGTAAACATATCACCTTTATGTGTAAGTCCAGGATCACGAAAATGGACTTGATCATCAATCATTCCCGGCATTAAATATTTAAAGTTAAGGTCGATAATCTCCATATTATCCTTCATGGCATGATTTCTAAACTCCTGATAATCCTTAGAGTCGTGCTTGATAATATCTTTAATCAAATCCTCTTCGATGATCACCTCAGCGACATAGATCTCACCTTCATTGATTATTTTTGCATTAGATAATAATATTCTCTTATCCATTCGTCTTTTAATTATATTATGGATTGAGTTGATTTAGTAAGCTAAATATCAAATAGGCTTAGCTTTAATTTGTGAATATTTACGAGGATACTTATTAGCAGTACTCTGAGTCTTCTTGAAAATCAAAATTTGTTTTTCTTTATTCGAGCCATAGTTATGTCGAGATTCAAGATTAATCTTAAATTCCTTGATAGCTTTTGCTGCATCATCTAATTCAGTTTCACCTAACTGCTTAAAAGCAACGAAATAAGCATCTTTTCTAAGGAGTGGCACCGACAACTCTATAACCATATTTAAATACGCTACAGAGCGACAGAGAGCTATATCAAAGCTCTCACGATATACTTGCCCAGGCATTCCGATCTCTTCTGCTCGTGCATGTAATGTGAAGACATTATCTAAGTCCATTTCTCCATTCACTAAATCAATAAACTTCAGTTTCTTCCTCACTGAATCTAAAGCTGTAAAATGAAGAGCTAAACCTTCTTTCTTCGATACCAACGCTAAAGGCAATGTCGGGAAACCACCGCCAGTACCAATGTCTATAACTTTCATAGGAGCTGAGCTTTGCTCAGCTAGTTTTTGGAGCTCAGGGAAAAACTCCAAAGCATCTTTAAAATGCTTCTCATAAACATCCTCTTTCTCTCTAATCGCAGAGATATTAGTATGAGCATTAAACTCCTTATAGAGCTCAAAGAGCTCCTCAAATTCAGCAGAATATTTATTCAAGAAGTCCATATTAAAGATCCAGATAAGCCATAGTGACAATTAAGTCGACGACTATAACTACAATAAAACACGCAATAACAGTAGCAGTAGTAGCCTTACCGACTTCACGAGCCCCACCACCACCTACGTTCAAGCCGATAGTTGAAGCAATAATTACGATTAATATGGAAAACAGAACAGCCTTAGACAAACACAGCAAAGCATCATCAAGCTTAAAGTAATCAATAATACTAGAGAGAAAACCATTCCAGGCAAGATTTTCGTTTAATGCAACTGTTATATAAGTACTTAAGGTTCCCATTAAGACAGCAAGCCAGAAAATCAATGGGGTTAAGAAAATTCCAGCAAGCAAAGCTGGAGTAATAATATAAAAGCTAGGACTTACTTTAAAAATTTTCAAAGCATCTAATTGTTCAGTAATTTTCATATTGGCGATTTCAGCTGTAAGTGCTGTTCCATACTGAGTTGCAAGCATAAAACCACCTAAAATAGGAACTAATTCACGACTCATGGTAAGTAGAGTGAGAATCCCAAGCTTTGCTCCGACACCTTTACTTACGAACTGAGGACCGAGTTGCACTCCGATAACCACGCCAATCGCAGCAGCAATAACAATAGTAGGTAATGTTACTGAACAGATCAGATTATTTGCATAACTAACTAGGTTGGGAATGAATATTTTTAAATTTAAAGTATACTGAAGTGATCGAAAAAAATAATAAACCGCTTTTGCAACAGTTTGCAAATATGAATTAATTACTCTTAAATATCTTCTTAAGCTGAAGACCATCTAGTCAATTATAACTTAAGGATTTGCTGAAAAATAAAGTTTTCAATTGGAAGTTTGTCAGCGTGTCTTCAAGAAATCTGCATAGATATTGCAAGGCGATTAATTTTAAATTCGACATTCTGACCAATTTCAGTTTTAAAGTTAATAAAGCTAGTATCTTTACTATTGGTTCTAATAGAAATATTACGAATAAAGTCTTTAGCAAAGAAATGGGAAAATTTAGATTCTCTTCCATTTACTCTTTTCACAAAGTCTTCGAAAACTACATGGTTTCTCTCTAAGCAATCCATTGCTTTATCCTGGTTTTCTAATTTTAATGAAGAACCTATAAAACCTTTCCAGATCTCAGCATCAAATTCAATAGACTTTAAAGGAATTCTACTTCTCTTTTTAGCAGGCTTAACAGACCTTAAAACAATCATTTTCTTAGATCTTTCATTCTGAGTATGTACTTGAAGTCTATTTACACTTTCTTCGGCTTTACTTAAATCAAAAATAAAGAATTGCTTGATTTCTTCCATTATTGGACGAAACAACTGAATTTTAAAGGCTGCTGGATTTAATTCATCTTTAGTAATATTAATAATAACTTTACCGTATTGATCTCTAGGTGAAGTATTCTTGTCTAGTTCCTCTCTAAGTAGATCTATATTTTCATCAATATCTTCAATACTATCAAAAAGGTCTAAGAATATTTTCTTAGCTTTAGGAAAGTTCTTTAAATGTGCAAAAGGGTTCTTTTTAAAGTACTCAGCTACAGCTCTAACCTTTTTCTCTTTACTAATTTCATTCCAAGGAACAACATAGTTAGTTTCTAACTTAGGTTTAACTTGGTTAATTCTTGTAAAATCTACATCAAAAGAGTTTTCTAAAGCAATATTTGCTGTTTCTGTTTGCAGTTCCTCGAAGAATGACTTCTTCTCTACTTCAGTGTCTAAAGCCAGAATATTCTCTAGCTTAAGTTTTTCTACTCTTTTTGCCATTTGTATTATCATTAGTGACAAAAATTATTAATACGAGGTTAAGAGTTTATTAATTAATGAAAAAAATTTAATTCAAAATAATCTTTATAATTGGTTATTCTTTTTCCTTAGGAAAATATAGATAAGAAGCGGGACTATCAACAACAAAGAATACTTGAAGAAATTTTCCACCAAGTCTTTCCCAAATTTAATCAAGAAAAAACTAACAAGATAAAAACGCCCAGCCCTGCCTAAAATTGAAAATAAAATAAAACGCTTAAAAGGCATTTTTGCCATACCTGAAGATAGGGTAAAAACTTTAAAAGGGATAGGGGTAAATGCAGCAAGTAATACAGATGCTGAGCCATATTTAGCAAAGAAGTCCTCTACTTTTGCTAGATATTTTTCTATAGACTTATTACTTAGTTTATAAACTAAAGGTCTACCTCCCCAGAAACCTATAGCATAAGCAATAATCGCCCCAAGAACACTAGCAATACTTGCAAGCATAGCTAAGAAATAAGGATGTTCATGACCTCCTAAAATCATAGGAATATATAAAAAATCAGGGGGAATAGGGAAAAAAATAGACTCGGTAAGAGATACTAAAAAAAGTCCTAATTCACCAGATTCTTTAACTACGTCTAAAAAAGGGAGATCAATCATTATAGCCTTCAGCTATCATAAGTACTTTGAGTTTTTTCGTCGCTTCTTTTATCATATGCGAGATTCTAGAAGGGGTAACATTTAGTGCTTCAGCAACTTCGTTACCTGACATATTTTCATAAAATCTCATCATTATAACTTTCTTCAAATTATCAGGAAGCTTGCTTATAGACTTTTTCAAGCTTTCTTTCATTGCAAGAAGCTCAAGCCTATCTAAGTGATCTTCGCTATCATCGGCTGGGGCAAAACCTAAGTCATCCTCCATACCTTCGACAGACATGATTACTTCGAAGACTGCTTTTCTAGCATCTTCTGTAGTCTTAATCACAGTAGTTTCTGTAGGATCAGCTTCCTTTTTAGGTTTAGCAGAATCTACACTCGGTGCCGTACGCTTAACTCCATACCAAGACTGTCTTTTACGAAGTTCATCAGTAATAGCCCATTTTACAGACTGAGCTATATAACTTGAATTATACTTAGTATCTTGTTTCGATCTAGCTTGTTCAATTAAATTATTAACAGTGATAAGCCCTGTATTCACTAACTCATCAAAAGAAAAAATGTTTTGGTACTTACGAGAACCATATTCTTTACGAGCGATCATTTCCACGAGCGGCATGAATTTCGCTATATCAGCTCCTCTAGTAGTAGTCTCAGAAGTGATTTCTAAAGACTTAATATCAGCTTTACTGTCCGACATTCTTAAATAATGGATTTCCCTAAAAGTACAATCTATTTATACCACATTTTTCACTTGATATAATGACTGCAATGAAAGCAATTATTCTTGCTGCAGGTATGTCATCTCGCATTAGCTCTCTAACAAAGGGTTTACCCAAAACCTGCATAAAAATTAATAAAATTGATAGCCTACTATCAAGAATGCTCAAACAACTAGCAAAAGCCAGATTTAATGAAGCTAAAGTAGTAATTGGTTATGCTGCCAAAGATATGAAAAATCAATTAAAAAACCTACAAGAAAATTTTTCTAACTTGCAAATCAGCTATAAATATAATGAAGACTTTAACTCTAAAGACAATATCTACTCTGTTTACTTAATAAAAGACCTTTTAGCTGATGATACTTTAATTTTCAATTCAGATATTGTATTTGACGATAAGATCTTAGAATTTGCAATTTCAGCATCAAAAAATTCCACAAAGTCATTCTTAGTAGTAGATGACCAAAAAAAACTTACAGATGAAGATATGAAAGTAACTTTAAACCAGTCTGCTTTAATCAATCGTGTCAGTAAAAGTCTTAATAATGAGACAGCTAGTGGTGAATATATCGGGATTATGCGCATAGCATCTAGAGATAAAGATATCTATGCAGCTAAATTAACAGAATTAATAATGGCAAATGATATT
>CALBDR010000212.1 GCA_937927525.1 uncultured Candidatus Melainabacteria bacterium | reverse complement strand
CTGTAAGAGAGATGACCCCTCAAGAATATTTAGAAATGTCTACTGACTTAGTTGGCTTTGAGGATTTTAATATAGAGGATGGAACAGCAGTAAACTCTGAAACAAAGACAAAGGTTCAACTTATAGAACCAGAAACTGTCAAATATATGGTTGATGAATTTAAAGCTGGGAATCAAAAATCTATGCCTACTTTAAATTTTAGAGAAGATGGATACGCCACGCAAGATGGATGGCACAGGGCCATGGCTGCTCACATGCTAGGTCAAGATACAATTTCAGTGGCAATGACTGGTGACCCCAGAAACCTTAGAGAAAAATCTGATCCATTATCTAGAGATTTAGTGACTGTCTTGAACAATGCTTTCGATAGTCCTCTATCGCCTGGTGAGATGATTGTTAGAGCTTGGACTCAAGAAAAGATGGGTAAGATGCCTAATGAGGTTACCCAAGATGATATTAATAATATTGGTAAGACTGAAGTCCTTAAGATGATTCAAGAGACAAGGAAGCCTACTAAAGAAGGTTCTGAGTTATTTCAGAGAATTAAAGAAGAGGCTCGGCAGTTATTTGAATCTAGAAAGCAACAGCAAAAACAGTTAAATGAATCGAGAGGAAAGCCTACTCCAGAAGCACAGGCAGAAACGTCGACGGAATTGCCGACACCACCAGAAGATACAATATTAGAATCTGATCCAGTCCAGAAGCCAAGACAGGATATGGAAGCTTATGCAGAAAGAATAGCTCAAGAGCCATATGATGAAAGACCATACAAAGAAAAGTTGGACGAAGTAAATAAAAAGATTAAGGAAATTAGAAAGGTAAGAAGCGAAGCAGCTTTAAAGAAAAAAAGAATCGACAAGAATGTTGAGGAACTTCAGAAGGCAGAAGATTACCTCCAGTCTAAATTAGACGCTGGAAATGCAAAGCCAAAGACAATTGAAAAGGCCCGAAAAAAAGTAGAGAAACTTAAGAGAAGAGAACTTGATAAAGAGACTGCTGATAGAAGATTTAATTCTTTAGATGACCGACTTAATCAATTGTTTGAAAGAAGGAAGAGGATTCAGGAAATAGAAGAGAATAAACTTCCTATAGAGACAAGAGGCATTGATGTTCCAACAGCTCCACAAAGGCCTGAGGAAACTAAAGAACAAATCATATCCGAATTTAGAGAGACTAGGCAACCAAGAGAGAAAAAGAAAAAGATAGATGACTTCAGTATGCCATTTATCCCAGAACTAACTCAGACTGGCCCAGCGGAATCTAAGATTGCAACCAGGCAAAGAAGAGTAGAAAAGACAAGATCAAAGAACGAGGTTGATCTTGAGTTTAATTTAAGGAAGATGAGGGATCAGACCTTACTAAATGATGATGGGACTATTGATACTACCATCAAGCAGGGTAAGCAACTTAATGACAAGATAGAGTTTTTAAAGAAAGCTGTTGAAGCTGAAAGCGGAATAGATAAGGTTCGTGAAATTGAAGGTAAGGCTAAAAAGTGGATTGTATCTAATTCCGTAGAAAGGCAGGTCAATGACCTTGCCAATCGAATGGAAAAGGAAGCTGAAATTGACGATACCACATTCAATAATGATGGTGGGCCTGAAATGATGATGTCTATTGGTTCTCCAGAATCAGGATGGAGGAAAGCTCCACCTGAAGAACCAACTCCATTTGAAATAGATGATGATGTAGTCTGGTCTAATGAAGACTTTGATATGCCAGCTAAAGTTGTTGGTGAAGCCGAAGAGGGGCCAGACGGAAACCTTTATCAGAAAATAAAGTATGAGCAAGATGGTCAGGAAGTTGAAGGTTTTGCTCCATTGTCTCAACTGAAGAAGCCCCAGGCTAAAAAAAAAGTAAAACCAAGAGAACGTAAGTTTAAAACTGGCCCGATAGATGTAAATGAAACATCTGCATTTCTGGAGAAGAAAGAGCAGGACGAGCAGAATCCATTTAAATTTAGCCAAAGAGTTCTTCCTGAAGACCAAGTAGATCAAGAAGCCACAGCCACAGGTATTCTCAAGAAGATTCAAGAGGTAATGGAGTTAAAGCTTCGTAAGCTACCTGGATCAGTAAATAAGAAAAGAGCTAGAAAGAAATTAAGTTCTATTGCTGGATTCTATGATCCTTCAAGCGGAGATGTGGTCTATAAACCAGATGAAATTACTGTAGCTATTCATGAAATGATGCACTATTTCAGCGACATTCAAAAGGCTGGAAAGGGTGACAATAGTTATATGGACTACGCAAATCAGCTAGTCAACTTACTTAATCCAGATTCAATAATAGCATGGGCAAAATCATATAAATTGGAAATACCAGAAACTGGCAATATATATGAACAAGCAGCGAAAGAACCTAGATTAGTAGAAGAAGGATTTGCTGAGTTTGGAAGACTTTATGCATTGAATAGTGAAAAGATTACTGAACTTCTTGATAGTCACGCAGATTGGTATGGTGAAGGAAGTTTTGTTGAATTTATGAGGAATGAATATCCACTTATGCTACAGGAGTTGGATAGCATCGGAAATATGATGGCCTCTTATAAGCAGAATAATCAGCAGAATTTTAGAACTCAACAAGAAATAAGGGATAAAGATTCTGGAAATCTTAATGAAATTACAAATTGGCAACTTTCAACTTATGACAAACTTGTTCGTGGGATATGGGAGGAAAGGCAAGCTATATTCTCTACCTTTAATAAGGCAGCAGACGAGAGATTTGATTACTACACTCAAAAGGTTCACACATTAAGAGAGAGAATAGATAGGTATAAAAAAGAAGGTAAGGATACTAAGGAGCTTGAGTTAAACCTACTTACTGCTGAAAAGATGCAAAAACTATGGGATAAGACCTACATGAAAGGCTTCAGGAGAAAGCTTGAAGACCAATCCGCATCCCTTAATGGCGTTGAGTCTATGGGTATGAGGCAGATTAAAACAACAGGTCTAATTGATTACAACGGTAATAAAGTAAAAAAAGCAATATCATTTACTGACCTAATGCTCAAAGCACCAGACCAATCAGTAAAGGGTAGAGAGAAGTATGCAGATGAAATCGTACAGTATGGTATTGCGAGAAGAGTTGTCCATGAAATAAATGAAGACAACAAATCTCAGATAATGAAGGCACTCGACTTCAACATTGATGAAGTTCGGAAGCTGGATGAAGATGCTCCAGCCAGGATTTACGACAGGATAGCGATTGACTTTAGAGCAGGGAAATTACCAGACACTGCTGAAGGAATGGCGGATTATTTAAAAGAAAAGTATCTTGAGGAAATATCAGACCACCCTAAATTTGATGCAGAGAAATTTGATAAAGTTCCTTTTGGAAGAATTTCTCTAAATTTATATTCTGCAACAAAGAGAATGGATCGACAGAAAGTATCTGGTGCAGGTTTTGATCTAACTACAGACTACGTAAAGGCTGTCAACACTATCAATCGGCTTGGCAATAGGCCAGAAATACTTGATGGAATTGAAGTTTTGGAGGCATGGGGTAGGGGAATTCTTGATTATGCCCATGACGGAGGTAGGTTACCAACTAAGGACTATCAAAGAATAGTTGAACATTCTACTATGGAAGATGGCTCCAGTGCCTATGTTTCCTTTATGAGGGTGCTTGAAGATCAGCCAGGTTCTGGTGACTGGGAGCAGACATTTGAAAGCTTAACCAATACCAAATCGATTGCAAAATCTAAAAAGCTTATGCAGAAGCTTGCTGGTAGTTCTCAAAGAATACAGAACCCTCTTGTTTCTACTATGAAGAATTTAGTTTCAACTTTATATGAAGTAGAAAACAATGAGATGAGAAGATACTTTGCTCAGATATTAGAAGACGAGGAAATGAACGCAGAGACTGCTGGTTTATCTGATGATGGCCTAATAAATGAAGAAGGACAGAAGCCTAGACTATCTTATGGTAGAAATAGGTATGAAGACCCGTACATTAAGTCTAGTGTTATGGGAGTTAAGGTTGATGTGCCTGGTAAAAATGTAATCACTGTTTACACAAAAGATGGCCCAAGATATTACAAGGTTAATGAGGATATTTACGATGCAATGATTGCTCAGAAGGCATTTATCCCAGAGGGGCCAGCAAAGATCATACACTCCATGGCTCAATTAGTTAGGAACACCGTAACCATTTGGCCTTCTTTCTTAAACAGGAACCAGTGGCGAGACTCAATTATGAGGACTGTAGTTACAAGGTTTGGTGGTGGTGTAGCTTCTGACTTTAAGAAGACATATGTTCGAGGTGTTCAAGAGTCTATGAGACAAACTCCATTTCTAGATAACTTGGTAGCAGAAGACCCTCAGTATGCTGAAGTGATCGACAATATGCAGTCCGTTGGGGC
>CALBDR010000211.1 GCA_937927525.1 uncultured Candidatus Melainabacteria bacterium | reverse complement strand
GACCAAGACGCACCGGATCACCTAGTCCCGGTGCTGAAGTTATGATAGATTCTAAATGAGGATTTTCTTCGAGGAATTCAACCTTCTGCGCATAAGACATAATCTTATCGAAGGTTTCTTGAGTGTTCTTGTCTCTAAAAGAGTATGTGGGCATTAGTTATCTCATTAGCTGTATAACATTATTTATATTCTAACCGACTACATATTCATAAATTTCTTTCCAGTTGCGCACTCGACGAGCGCCTCCAGTGTAGCCAACGTTGAAGCTATGATGCATGAGCAAGCTGTCAAGACCTACACTCAGACCCACATCAGCATTCTCTGGCTTATCTTCTACCCAGATGCAACCAGTACCAGCATACTTGACAAGAGCCTCGTCTTTGTCAGCTCCAGTGTCGAGATAGGTGTATCTTTCGAACACTGTAGGACCGAACATTTCGATGAGGTTCTTAGTGCGAAGGTGTTGTGAGTAGTCGTCATTGCTGAGCGAGGTGATGGCATGGAAGATATAACCATGATCCTCGTGCAGCTTCTTGACGTACTTGATTGCGTCGAGGTAAGGAGGAAGCTTTCGAATCCAAGCCGACTCGTTAAACATACGAACCAGCTTTTTGGCTTCAGTTCGTTCGAGCTCGTATCGGTCTTCGATACTGTAGGTGTCGGTGCATACCTCAATGTATCCGTGCCGATTCATCCATTGGCGGAATGAATAAGCCCAGTCAAACAACACACCGTCACAGTCTACTAAAATCACTTTATCGCGCATTTTCTGTTCCTTTTATCAATTTACTGCCATATTATATCAAACAATTCAGAAAATGTCAACTGTTTTTTTTGATTTTTTTAGTAGTCGTCTTCTCGAAAGTCTTTGAAGTTGGTGTACTTTTCGTTGTACTTGTTGCGGCGCTTGTTCTTACGGCCTTTGCCATTTTGTTTCTCTTTGAGACGATCTTCTCGTCGAATATCTTCCCAGTCGTCAAAGTGAGCGTTGCGAAGATCCTTGAAACGCTTAGCCATCGGTACATATTTCCTTAAGTGAGCTTAATCGGAGCGGTGAAAAGATCAGGGTACGCTTCTTCTAGCGTTTTACGTGTAAGACCTTTCACCGGTTTGTGCGACAACATGTTATTAGCTAGAAGCTCGGCGTCATCGTTGTTGATGTCTTCGAGTAGGCTAATGAATAATGATTCTCTCTTTACTTGAGCAATGTTGTCGTAGCCGCCGCCCTTGACGAAGATACGAAGCCTACGAGCTTCTCGATAGAGCATCGTGTCGGTGTCTGGAAGTGTATTTTTCTTCCATGGCGGCGGACTGTCTGGAAGCAAGAACTCAATATCGTTATCATAGATGAGCCTTGCTACAGTTCTTACTGGAACAGCGTCGTGCTTACGAAGCCATTCCACTTTTTCTTTCTTAGTTTTGAGTTCTGCAGTCTTGTTAAAAACATCAGAAATCGAAATCTTAATCATTTTAAAAGTCCTGTATGTCGGTAATCAAGTTTTTAAGTTTTTTCTTGATAAAGAAGTTGAATAGGTGTTCGCGTCCGACACCCTTGTCTTTGTTGTACTCTTCGAGGATTTTGTCTCTGTACTCTTGAGGAATCTCTGATAGGTCGATCATTTTCTTGTTGCGGTTAAAACGAAGACGAGTTTCTTCGTCCATGGTTTCTGGTTCAGTGAGGAAAGTCTTGATACGCTTTGCTGTCATCGGCTTTTGACGATCACCGATTGCTAGGCAGTTATCAGGACTTAAGATATTCGGAACACCGTCACCGGTGTCACCCCTTAGAACCTGCTCTTTCAGATATTTATCTGGATTGTCGTTTCGAATCCACTTTTTCTGTACAGGGTTGTACTGATCGACGTTAGCGTATACGTGAAGTTGGATGAAGTCCTTATCACCAGAGAGAATAAGGAACTTGTCAGACCCGATGTTAAGTTCAGTGCCATACTCATGAATGATCGTGGCGATCACATCGTCAGCCTCGCAACGATCTACGCTGATCACTTTGTATGGGAAGAACTCTTGGATCTCAGAACGAATGCGATGAATAGACTCGAACAGTTTGTTCCAATCCATGTCAGACTCGTCTCGAGACTTTTTACGGTTAGCCTTGTAGTATGGGAAATAGTCTCTGCGCCAGACGTCTTTGTTGTCGACGCAGAGAACAATTTCACCGTACTCTTCGTGGAACTTCTTGCGGTTAGCTCGAAGCGAGTTGAGAAACATGTGTCGTAGAAGATTTTCGTCTACTTCCATGTCCGTGTGGTTGCCGATACCAGCGAATAGAGACGCGAGCATCACTTGGTTGTAGTCAACTAGAATAGCCATAGTTTAGTCCATATTGAAATTTAGATTATATTTTAATCTATTTCTCCGTCAATGTCAACTGTTTTTTCACCATCATCATCATTTCTTTTGAAGCCGCCTCTAGCACTCTGACCGTCAGCATGAAACACTATTACATTATCTCGAGCGTAGTCTTGTAAGGGGTGATGAACATTCATGGTGCTGAGGTGAAGCGATTTAATTGCCTCGAACACTAGAACCATGCCCGGAAAATACTTGTCAATGTCGAGATCAAATTCGCAGCCTGCCCTTGCCATTTCACCAAGTACGCTTTCCCACATAAGCTCAGCA
>CALBDR010000210.1 GCA_937927525.1 uncultured Candidatus Melainabacteria bacterium | reverse complement strand
ATATGAAACAGAAAAAGAACTACACTCTCCTTCATGCAATTGAACGTATGAAGATCTATAAAAGAGAAAAGTTCGATTACGACGTATACGAGGTAACGTTATGACGGAAGAAGTAGAAGTAAACGAGGAAGATACTGTCAAGGTATTCAAGCTCATTACTGGAGAAGAAATCGTTACTCGTGTAGCAGATACTACAGAGCAGTTCTTCGTAATCGAAATACCATTAGAGATCAGGTATAACTCTGTAGAGCAAAGATTGTTCTTATCCAGATGGAAGATGGGAGCTGACTACAGTAAGGTCATGACTTTAGCTGGTTCTGCTATCGTATCCGTGTCAGGACCTGAAGAAATTGTATTAGAAAATTATTTTGAATACCGTAAGAAGTTGGTGAAAAGCTTAACTGAACCTAATGAACCAGAACCTGGTAAGGAAGAGCACGAACAAATTGTATTAAACAATTTAGAAAAAGATGTTCCTACATTCCACTAGACGGTATATCCTCCGCCCCGTAATAACATATAGATTATATACTATTTTTCTTACTTTGTAAACCTTTTTTTTCAGGTTTACTTTTAAGCAGTTATGGGGTATAATCATACATATTCGAAAAACTCAAGGTCTTATATATGGCTCGAAAAAGAGATAACTACATTAACAATAAAGATTTTTCCCAGGCTGTTTGTGATTATGTCGAGGCATACCGCGGGGCTAACGGAGAAAAACCTATTGTTCCTAATTACATTGCCTTAGGATTTCAGCAGATTGCCGAAGGTCTTTCACGTAAGCCTAACTTCATTGGTTATTCTTATCGTGATGAGATGGTAATGGATGCTATTGAAAACTGTCTTCGAGCCATTCGGAACTATAACATCGAAGCTGCTACACGTACTGGTAAGCCTAATGCCTTTGCATACTTTACCCAGATCTGTTACTATGCTTTCCTGCGTAGGATTGCTAAGGAGAAACGCCAGAAGGAAATTAAGGATGAACTTATCGACAATGGATATGGATCAGACTTATTCGAAATAAATAATAATCAAGATGAATATTCTAGACAGATCACCATGTCATACGTAGAAGAAGTTAAAAATAAGATGCGCGATCAGTTAGAAATGACTGACGAAGAATATGTTAAACCTAAAGCAGCTCTACCTAAGCGTAGGGTAAGAAAGACGAATGACTCTGACCTAAGGGATTTTTTATGAAGAGGTATTCACTTAAAGAATTTATTGAAATAGTTGAAAAAGCAGATATTGTCTATGGTCAGGTAACACTTAATGCGGCTGATAGAATTCCTGCTCGCATTAAGAAAAAGACCCTTTTGGAAAGTCTCAAAGCAATTAAAAATCCTTCTCTTTATCAAGAAGAGATTGGTTACTATGGTGATTTTGTAATTGACCATAAAGGTCGTAAGATACTAAAGGTACTATAATGACAGATGATATTTTTGACTTTGGTTTCACCGCAGTCTCAGAAGAAGAATTAGAAGTTGTCCAGAAGACCGCTGCAAGCGCAGAAGAGGCTGCTGCTACAGCAACGTCTTATGAAGACAAGCTAAACAAGCTCTACAATGCCATACTCCCACTTTTATCTAATCTTAAACTTAACCCGGAAAAGGATTATATCTACTGGCCTAATCGCACAGAGAAGGTCGAGCAATTTGAAGAAGTGATTGCTAATATCATCAAGTAAAACTTAACCTTCACCGTAGGGGTAATAGCCTACAAAAAGGAATAAATAAATGGACTACATTTCAATCTGGATGGTAGTAGGTTTCCTACTTGCTTCCTATTCCGTAATTGCCAACGATTCTGTTCAGACGTTAGGAACATGGATCGCTTCAAATCAAAAAGTTAACCGTATGATTATGTGGGGTGCAGCGTCAGCAGTCCTACTCTTTACAATTTGGTTTGGTTGGTTCAGTAATGGTGGGGATATTTCCTATGGCCGACTAAACAAAATTCCTTTTCAAGAAATTCAATGGTATCATGCACTGGCCCCGGCAGTACTTCTTGTACTGACTAGGTTTGGTGTACCTGTATCTACTTCATTCTTAGTCTTGTCTGCATTTGCTTCAACGTTCATCTTGGAGAAAATGCTGGTCAAGTCTATTATGGGGTATGCCATTGCTGCTGTATCTGCATACGGTATCTGGTTTGTTATCAGTAAACTCTTGGATGAGTCTAATCCTGTTAAGGATGAACATAAAAAGTATTGGGTGGTTGCTCAGTGGGTAACTACAGTTTTCCTGTCGTACACATGGCTCAGTCACGATATGGCAAACATTGCGGTGTTCCTGCCACGTCAAATCCCGATTGAAATGATGTTCGCAATCTCTGTTA
>CALBDR010000209.1 GCA_937927525.1 uncultured Candidatus Melainabacteria bacterium | reverse complement strand
TCTTCTACTTCTAGGCTTTCGTGTATGCCGTATTTAACAAATAGATAGTCTAGTCCCGATTCGTTTACAATATTTACTAATTCTTTTACTGTCATTTTTATCTCCTTTCTTAACATCCTACCACGGAATATTAAGATTTAACATTAAATTTATTTAATATTCAATCTGCTGGCATAATAGTTATTAATTTTTCTTTAATGTTTTTCATTACTCACCTTTTATTAAATCAAAATGCTCTTCCGTGCATTTATCAAAGCAATCTAAGCTATCTGACCACTTATAAGAAAATCTATCGCCTATTGTGTATACTGCAATATCCTTAATCATTCTCATTATGATTCTTAAGCTCTGTAAAACCGCAGTTCTAAATAGTTTATCTTCTTTAGTCATTTTATTGATTGTTTTCCCTTTTTTAATCTATGTTTATAATCCCTGCTAGTAAAAAGTATAGTCTTTCTCTGTTGTCTGTGTATTGAGAAAGACTCTCAATTATTATAGCACAGTTATGTTTGTTTTTGATTATGTCTGGTGTGTAATCGGAGCTAGTCTCTATAACTAAAAAAGCTAATTCCTCTAGTTCCTCACTCCTTAATCCTGTTTCTAATTTATGGTATAGCATATTTACTCCTTATTATAGTGATAAATCACTAGTATCTCGCTTAATAGGGACACATGAAATGCCTCCTGAGCTATAAACATAGCAAATATTATCGTTTTTTGTATCCCGCATAATGTAGATACGATCCCCCAGACTGTAATCATACCTAGGTCCACGTACAGTCTTAACAGGTACGAAATTAGGATCTTCTTCCACCTTCGTCATGCACTTACCTGTATGGCCTAATTGCATTATTAATAGTAGCATTAAAATTCTCAACGCTGTAACAGCTTAGTTACTTGAAAATATAAATTTAAAACACGAATAGTGCTCCTCCTAGCTCTTCCGGAATAACCTCTCTGCTTAATACTTTGTCTAGTATTTTCTTGCTCCGCTTTTGGGCGGATTCCGTCATAACTTTGGAGGGGTCTTTAGACAAACGAAATAGCACATTAGCTATTACTGCACTTGCCTGCTTAGCTTCTTCTTTTGTTTTGAACATGTTCAGGCTGTTAGGGTTCCTTGAACTTTCCTGTCCTTCCGAGTAACCCGTATCATATACATCTAAAAAATTAGGACTCCAAGGGTCCATGTTAACATAAAAATAAGTTTGTCCATCTTCCCAGCCATCTTCTTTTTTCAAAGAATTTTTAAGCAAGGAATTTTTAAGCAAGGAATTTTTAAGCAAGGAATTTTTAAGCTCTGCTAGTTCTTGTTCCATTTTTGCTATCTTGTCTAATATTTCTTTCATAATTCTCCTTTCCTTTAATATACCAGAATTAACAAAGTTCTAACATTAAATTTATTTAACCTTGACTGTTTTAACTGAATCGGGTTTTTCTACTGCTTCTTTCAGGGCTTCTATAATCTTTTCTGTAGGTGTTTTTTCTCTTAAATATTTATACCAAATAAAATAACTTAAGATTGGTAAGGCAACAGATGCCAATATTAATAATTCTGTTTTTTCCACTTATTCACCTCTAAGCTTTTTAACTTTTTCTAATAATATTCTTTCAAATATAAAATGGCTATGGAAACTTTTCATGTAATATTGATGTTCTAGTTCTGACCAGTCAATACTTTCCTCGCCAAGTTCATCGTATATATAAAAACCTGATTTATCGTAGTGGAACTGGTAATCTCCATAATTGAACATATAAACCAGCTGACATTCTTCAACTGGGACAAAATACGTTTCGCCATTTACTTGTCCTCTAGTTGAAGTAAAATAAGCCTTAGCGTTATCTGCTAGTTTTTGAAATTCTTTTTTTTCGTTTAATGCGTTCATTTACTCTCCTCTCAAATATTCTAACAGCTTTTCTCTTGCGGGTCTTAAATATTTTTGATCTGCTCTTTCTGCACAGCAGACAAAACCCCTGTGGTGTTTTTCATATTTCTGAGCGTGACTTGATAAACAAACATATAAATCTATCCAAGTCTCTAAAAACCACTCGTTAAAATCTTTAGGATTAAGTTCCTCGAACAACTGATTCATTAGATCCACTTTCTCTTGAGGGTCTGTATCTATATGTTTTTGTTTTATAGAGCTGCTTAGTGCAGTTAATACCTTT
>CALBDR010000208.1 GCA_937927525.1 uncultured Candidatus Melainabacteria bacterium | reverse complement strand
AGATTGGGAAGGGGTTGAAGGGAACTCAACTGAATTTGTATAAGAGTGCAGGGAAAGTTATTAGCGGGGAGAAGGATTATGCCAGTTTTGATAATGCTTTTTCTCAGGGCATAGCACTAAAAAGTTATAACGAAAATACAGGTGTTATATATATTGATTCCGGGTACCAAGAACGATCTTCAAACACTCAAGCATATTTCAGATTTTCAGACTTAAGTCTGCAAACCTCCGGCTACCTAACAATCAACGCTTCTCGCAAGCTACCTCTTCTCGCAGTACCAACTCCGCTTGTTGGCTATCTCAAGGACGTTAAGGATCCGGGTCAACCGGGCGGTGATTTTAACTCAGGATCTTGGTTTCCAAGGACGCTAAACGTGGCTGAAGGTGACTTTAATAAGTTTGGTACATTGAGTGGGAATCAGTTTACGTTGCAGCCGGGGACTTATGAGATTGAGGCTAGTGCTCCTGCTAATAAGGTAAATGGACATCAGTCAAGGATTAGAAATATAACTGACAGTACAACCTCTATACTAGGTACTACAGAGTATGCTGATCTCACTACTACTAATAGTATGGTAACTAGGTCATTTATTAGAGGTGTTATAAATCTAGATTCTAGTAAGGTGTTTGAACTCCAGCATCAATGTGGAACTACTAAAGCTACAAATGGTTTTGGAGAGCCTTTAAATTACGGAGACGGGGAAGTATACTCGCAGATTTCAATCAAGAAAATAGGATAAGGATAATATATGAACTATACACTAGAACAAATTAACGCACTTAAACTAGAAGACGTTGAATCAATCATCCTTATGAGGCTAGAACTTGAAGAGGGTGAAGAGGCAACGGAAGAACAATTACAAGCTGAATTTGAAGCTTACAAAGCTGAGTTAATCGAAGCCGAGGAAGCCAGACTTGCTGAGATTGCAAGACTTGACGCACTTAAGGAAAGATTTGAGCTTATGCCAGACCACGGACGCATCCAAGGCATGGGCATTCAAAATCCTGCCAAGCATTTTATCGACAATGTACTTGGCGCAGAGCCTGAAGCTGCAGAAGCTGAGCTTTCTAGAATGGAAGCGCATTACAAAGAAGTTTCTGACAAGTTTGAGTCTGAGTCTTGGCTTAGAAACAGAGAAGCTGAGTATGCCAAAATTGATGTAATGCTTATGGAAGCCATTGCAGAGAAAGAAGCTGGGCGACCAGAAAAAATGGAAGCTTACTTGGCAATTAGAGCGCAGATTAAGCTTGATAATCCAAAACCTGAGTAATGTATAAGTTATCTGTAAGGGACGTAAACACTGAGGATGAGCAAATTTTAGAATTTGAATCTGCAGAGCTTGCGATCCTTTACAGAGACTATCACTTAGCTTTTGGACAATGGAATAGTACTGTTAAGTGGGTTGAGGAGAAATCCTTAACCCCAGAACAAAAAAGATTTATTGTAGATGAAAAAACAGAATTTATTGATGGAGTAATTGTTCGATTCTACAAACTTGCAGAGGGAATGGAAATCCAGCTGGAAGAAGTCTTTGGGGACTCTCTAGCAGGTTGTTGGCGAATGTTAAGAGCTAACAGAAATAAAATGCTAGAAATGACTGACTGGACTCAACTAGCTGATGTTGAAATGAGCACAGAAGAAAGAAAAGATTATAGAAAATATCGCTCATACTTAAGAGCTTTACCAAGGCTTTATGACGATGCAAGTATAATACGAGCTAAAGTTTATAGCTTTAGTGAGTGGAAAAAGGGTAAGCGATGAAAAAGCTTAAAGAGTTTTTTAAAAAAATGAACGAGTATGGAATTCGTTTGCCGATGGTAAGAGTTAATGGAAAACCTTCCATAACCGCTACTTTCGCTTTTATTTCCTTTAGCACAGCACTTTTTGGACAGATTGGCAAAGTTACTAAAATTCTTGGCGATGTAGATTTAGCCGCTGCCAATTATTTATTTTTTGGATGTTTGTTTGCGTATTTAGGAAGAAGAATGACTGCTGGTAATGGCAAAATAGAAGTCGAAAAGAAGGAAGAGTAAAATGAGCTTTATACTAGACTCCATTCGTTTAAAGGAAATTTTAGATGCTCCAGAAACCGTAAACTCAGATTGGACATCTCCCTCCTTTTCTTTAGACAATAGAGAAGACGAGTTTTCCGTTCAAATCAATTATGACAACGGCGTAACTCCTAACATGAGTTTTATTCTCCAAGTCTCTTCTGACAATGTAAACTTTGCGGATATTGTGGAATCATCTCAGCCAGTTTCTGATGATTCTGGATCACATATATGGGATGTTGCTGGCTCTGGTGCGTTATTTGCAAGAGTTAGAATTGCCGTTTCTGCAGGTTCTTTGGACGTAACTAGAATTTTTTACGCTGGAAAGCAGAGGCACTAAATGGCACATACCGCAATTAGACTAGGTTATATATCAATTTCATCAGGCGGAGGCGGAGGTGCTGGTTTTGAACAATTTTCAGAACTTGCTTCTTTCCCCCCTCTTGGAGAACTAAATAAAATATACCTAGCAGCGGATACTGAAAAAATTTATAAATGGAACGGAATTACTTACGTTGAAATTTCCCCTTCAGAAGTTACTTCAGTTAACACTAAAGTTGGTGCAGTAGTTCTGGACAAGACTGATATAGGTCTTGACCAAGTTGACAATACAAGCGATGCTGACAAGCCTATAAGCGACGCCACACAAACAGCTTTGAATGGATTGGATTCAAGAATTACTCCAATTGAAGATCGGTCGGAAATTGTACCATTCTATGCGTATGAAAATAACGCAGCTATTTACGCAGACGCTAAACCTGGAATTAAAGATCCGTCTTCAGAAATAAGAGACGGCTGGTATTTTAAAAATGACGGCACAGACAAAATAAACTGGTACTTCTTTGACGGAGTTCCTACTAGTCCTACCTTTCAAGGCACAATCCAGCAAAGTGATTTTAACACTTATGTGGTTATGGAGTTGGATAGCTTAAACGCCAATCCTATTGTAGGTGTTTATTCTTTACCTACAGGAGTTGGAGATGCTCTACCGGGTTTTGCACATTCCAGATGGGTGTATGAAGTTCCTAGTGCGGTGTTGTCAACTTTAGATACTAAGAAACAATATTTATTTTATACTGGAGTTGATCCAGATGCTCATCCAGAACTTGAGCATATTGAAATGGTTTTAGATCCAATATCCACTGTGGGAGACTTAGATCCTTCAGAAATTATTCTTACAGCCGCTCTTAATTCTAACTCTGTAGAGCCTTCCGAAGATGTTCAATGGATGGTGCAGAGTCTTGGTGTTTGGTCTACGAATATCAAACAAGAAATGGAACTTAGAATTAGAGTCGCTTCTCAGCTAGATTTAGAAGGTAAGCAAGATGCTCTAGGGTTTACTCCAGAAGACGTAGCTAATAAAAGTGCCGACACAAACCTTGGAACATCTGATACGTTATATCCAACACAAAACGCTGTTAAAACTTATGTAGATTCTGAACTTTCTACAAAGATAGACTCTTCAGAAAAGGGTGCTGCAAATGGTGTAGCTCCTTTAAACAGCTCTTCAAAAATTGATTCTACATATCTTCCTAGTTTTGTAGACGACGTAGAAGAGTACCCTAATTTTGCATCTTTTCCAGTGACTGGTGAGACTAGTAAAATTTACATTGCTCTTGACACAAACCTAACATATCGCTGGTCTGGATCTGTGTATGTAGAAATATCCCCAGCTCCAGTTCAATCTGTAAATGGTCAAACAAATGTTGTTGTGTTAGATTCTGACGATTTAGCTAACCAACAAGCTGTTCCAGATTACTGGGATGTTGCCGACGGCTCAACCATCAAAGCTCACTTAGACGACTTAGCTTCTAGAAGAGAAAGTCAAAATACCGTAACAAAAGAGCCAACTGGTTTTGAGACTAGAGACGAGTCTGTGACAAGCTTTAGCGATTCAACTCCAGACAGAACTTTTACTATTGCTCCAGTAGGTGCTTCTTTTACGTTCTATGTTAAAGGCGTAAAGTTTACAAAAACAACTTCAGAGAGCTTACAAATTCCTGCTGCAAATGGAAATCACTTTATTTATTACAACCCATCTGGAGTATTAGAATCAACTCAAGTAGCTTCAAATGCTCTTTTTAAAGAAAATGCTTTTGTGGCAATTGTTTACTGGAATACAGAAACAAACTCTCACGTTTATTTTGCAGAAGAACGCCACGGGCTTCAAATGGACGGAGAAACGCATTCTTACCTCCATACGGTGTTCGGTGCTCAGTATCTTTCAGGACTGGCTTTACAAGGCTTTTCCGTTGACGGAGACGGTGATTCTAATGCTCATGCTCAATTTACTGGAGACGAAGGTGTAATTAGAGATGAAGATTTAATTATACAAATTCCAGCTCAAACACAAATTCCGGTGTTGTATAGACAAGGAACTTTGTGGAGAAAAAAAGCAGCTGATGCCTTTCCAATGATTTATAGCGGAACCGCTGGATATACTGGAGCTAACGGAAGACTTCCTTACAACCAATTATTATCGGGATCTTGGCAGCTTACAGAAGTTGTAAATAACGGATTTGTTCTTATTCATTTATTTGGTACTAATGATAAAGATAACCCAATTGTTGCAATTCAAGGTATAAACCAGTACGGGAATGTTAGTGCCGCAAGAACTGCTGCTAGTTCTGAAATTTCTAGCTTATCTGGTCTTCCTTTTGCTGAGTTTGTAGCTTTGGGAAGTGTTGTGCTAGAGACTGCAGATGGGTATACAAATACACCTAAAGCCATTGTAAAGTCTGTAGATGGGGGTAGTTACGTAGACTTTAGAGGAACTCAACTTTACAGCTCAGCTGGTGTTGCAACGAGTCATGGACTTTTATCAGGTCTTTCTAATGACGATCACTTACAATATCACACAGACGCTAGAGGTGATGCTAGATACTATACAAAAGCTCAAGTTGACTCTTTAGTTGGTTCTGTGGGAAGTCCTGGAGATCTAAGTGAAGGAAGTTATTCATTTTCCAATTCGCAAATTGTGGAAGAGAGTATAACTGGGTTTTCTTTTTCTAATGCCGAAGTTAGATCTTTTGACGCAGTAGTTTCTGTGAGCGTTGACGCAGACACTAACCTATATGAGACTTTTGAAATACAAGGAATTCAGAAAGATTCTGTGTGGGAAATATCAATAAAATCTGTTGGGGACGTTAGCGGAGTTGTGTTTAGTATTACGACATCTGGACAAATGCAATATACCTCAAATAGCTATTCTGGTTTTGTTTCTGGAACTATTAAATTTAGGGCTTTAACAACCTCTGTATAGTATTTATAAGGGCTTACGCAGTGTCAGAAAACACCCTTATATGTTAGAGGTTTTATGTCCGAAAATAAGAATTCTCAATATGATCCTGGGTTAATTGTCAAGGAAGTTCACGATTATCATGGACAATCTATTCGTGTGCTTGACACGAGGTCTGTTACCGGAGGTTCTTTTTCTCATTTTAAAGTTGAATATACTCCAGAGCATTATCCAAGTAAAATACAATATTTTAGAGGGATCTCTGCTCAAAAAACTACAATAGGGTGTGAGTCAGACGTTAGCCGCTCTTTACAAAACTCTTACATAACAATATTTTCCTGTCCAGATAATAAAAAGTATCACATTTGGTTTAATGTTGATTCTTTAGGAGTTGACCCCGCTCCCAGTGATTCTACTCCAATTGAAATAGCCATTAACCAAAACGACTCTTCTCAAGTTATTGCACTAGCTATAACTCTAACGCTTAATACTTTATTTAAAGATTCTTTCACTGCTTCCAGAGTTAATAGCATTGTAGAAATTTCTACAGTGGGTTTGGGCGCAGTAGATGAGTCTCAGGATTTTGGAACAAACTTTGCCTTGTCAAATCAAGCTGGAGTTCAGGAATTAAACAGCTCAATTGAAATTGCATATAGCGGCGTAGATCCTATATACAAAGGTCAGGTTCTAAAAGGTTATAGGTTTAATGTATTTACTGGACAATTCGAACATAAGGAAGAAGCTGTCTTATCTCCAAATGAAATTGTTTGGGATGAAATTATTACAACTTTTCCCAGCGGCACATCAGAGTTGTACACCTACAAATTAGATACTAATAGTGTTCAAGATGTGCTTGTAACTTATGCAGACTCTACTAAAAAAGTAATAGTTTCTGTGCAAAAGACGAGGTACTAAATGGCGTGGAAGTTTGATCCATTTTTAGTACAGCTCGTGTGGATACCTTCTGCAAACACACAAGAAGAAGCCACAAGTATAAATTTTGGAGATTCTTTAGATAGTGATATTGAACTTTCATTAGGAGATAGAACCAATACAAGTTCTAGTATTGACAAAGGATTGAGAGTTTCCGATGGCGATATTTAAAGCTCCGAAGATTACCACTATTCAAAGAGAAAATCTTGTATTAGATGCAAGTGAACTTGTTTACGACATAGATCTTAGAATATTCTATGGCGGAGACGGAATTACTCTGGGTGGAGTTCCAATTGGCACAGGCGTAGGGCCTTCAGTCCAAAGGTATGAATTAACACAAGAAGACATAAATAATAAGTTTGTGACACTTCCCAACACACCCTTAGTTTCTAGTTCCGTAGTACTCATTCCAGAGGGCGGAATTCCTCAAACATACGGAGTAGATTATATAGTGGTTGGAAACCAGCTTAGATGGGATGGGTTAGGTTTAGATAATTTTTTAGATAGTACAGATATACTGCTGGTGCAGTATTGATAACAAAAGGGAGAAAATATGGCTCAACAAATTAAGAAGAAGTTTATTGGGAGCGACGCTGTAGACGGTTCCAAGATTAAACTTCTAAGTGGTCAATCTCTTCGTGTTGAAACCGCTGAAGGAGAAGCAGAGCTTCTTAAACTAGGCGAACAAGGCGAAGTGTTGTCCAACGGACAAGAACTTGCTTTTAAATCAGGCGTAGATACTCTTCGCTCAGAACTAGAAGCTGCTATTAGCACAGAAGAAACTCGTGCTCTAGGAGTTGAATCTAGCTTGCAGTCTCAGATCACTCAAGAGGTTTCTGACAGAATTTCTGCAGTATCTCTAGAAGAGTCTGCTCGTATTTCTGGAGATGCAAATCTTCAAAGTCAAATCGACAACATCCTCAACAATGTAGACCCAGCTGCTATCGATTCATTCACTGAAGTTGTTGCTGCATTTCAATCAGCTGATTCTGACCTCCAAGAAGCTATTAATGCCCTTGGAACTGGTTCTAACTCTGCCTTGGGTGAAGAAACTTCAAACAGAATCGCTGCAGACACTGCACTTCAAGCTAACATTGATTCTGAGCAGTCTGCTCGTGAAGCCGCTGACCTTGTTTTACAAGGAAACATCGATGCTGAAATGACTCGTGCCATGGGCGTTGAGTCAAGTCTTCAATCCCAAATCACTCAGGAAGTCTCTGACAGAACTGCTGCTGATTCAGTTCTTCAGGGCAATATCGATTCTGAGGAAGCTGCTCGCATTGCTGCAGATGGAGTTCTCCAAGGTAATATCGATGCTGAGGTAACTCGTGCCACTGGTGTTGAAGGTAGCCTTCAGTCTCAAATTACCCAGGAAGTATCCGACAGAGAAGCCGCTGACCTAGTTCTTCAAGGTAACATTGACTCAGAAGAGTCTGCTCGTATCGCTGCAGACAATACGCTTCAGTCTAACATTGATTCAGAAATGACTCGTGCTATGGGCGTTGAAGGTTCTCTTCAGTCTCAAATCACTCAAGAAGTTTCTGACCGTACAGCTGCAGACTCTGTGCTTCAAGGTAACATTGATGCAGAACAAACAGCTCGTGAAGCTGCTGACGTAGTTCTTCAAGGTAATATTGACGCTGAGATGACACGTGCAATGGGCGTTGAATCTAGCTTACAGTCTCAAGTTACTCAGGAAGTTTCTGACAGAACTGCTGCCGACTCTGCTCTTAGCGGTCGTTTAGATGTTCTTGAAGCTGATCCTGTAACCAAAACTTATGTCGATGGTGAAGTTTCTGATCTTCAAAGTCAAATTAACAGCGTACTTAGTAACGTAGATCCAGCTGCTATTGACTCTCTAACAGAAGTCGTTGCTGCGTTCCAGTCTGCTGACTCTGATCTTCAAGCTGCAATTAATGCTTTAGGTACCGGTTCTACCTCTGCCTTAGCTCAGGAAACTTCTGATAGAATTGCTGCTGACTCAACTCTACAGTCTAATATCGACGCTGAGCAATCTGCTCGTGAAGCTGCCGATCTAGTTCTTCAGGGCAACATCGATGCCGAAATGACTAGAGCAATGGGTGTAGAGTCTAGCTTACAGTCTCAGATTACTCAAGAAATCTCTGATCGTCAAGCTGATGTTGATGAAGAAATGTCAAGAGCTATGGGTGTTGAAAGCTCCCTACAGTCTCAGATTGATGCCGAAGTAACTCGTGCAACTGGTGTTGAAGGATCGCTTCAGTCTCAAATTACTCAAGAGATCTCTGATCGTACAGCTGCTGATTCAGCACTTCAGTCTAACATTGACGCAGAAGAGTCCGCTCGTATTGCTGGAGACGCTGGTCTTCAAAGCAGCGTAGACGCTCTTGATGTTCGTGTAACTGAAAACGAGTCTGACATCGCTACTCTTCAGTCTCAATCTCTTAACTCTGATTCAGACATCACTGCTCTAGAAGGAAGAATGACAACTGCTGAAGGTGACATCGATTCCCTTGAGTCTTCTTTAACTTCTGAAATTTCTCGTGCTCAAGCTGCTGAATCTGCTCTTGATTCTCGTGTAACAGTTCTAGAAGCTAAAACTTTTGGAAAACAAAAGATTACAATTTCTTCAGAACTTGCTTTCGTTGATCTTGAAAGAGAAGTGGTTGCTAACTCTCTGGTAGTTTTCGTTAACCGTCTAGGTGCTCACAAAGACGAAGATTACACAGTTAGTATCGTTAACGGCAATACTCGTCTTACTTGGGCTAACTCTTTCGCCAGTGGCGGAGCAGAAGCTATCGAGTCAGGTGATGAAATTTTCGTTACTTTTTATTACTAATATTAACTAGTGGGAGGGGGTTTATACCCCCTCTTTTTTAAGGACTTTTATGGCTATTATATCAAAACCGTCGGTTATTAACAAAGGCACTGCTGCAGTGTTTACATTGTTTAAGACCAATTTAATAAGCAACCATATAGTCGCTGCTAGTTCAATATTTTCAGACTTTTCAAACTGGAAAGACGTTTACATTAATTATAAAAGTGCTGAAGGAAATCAAAGATCTGTTGTGAATTTTGATTCAAAAGATAACTTTCAATATGGGGAGTTTTTTGTTTCTGAAAGAGCTAGAGATTCTTTTATTGTACAAAGCATTATTATTGTTGATTTAGATGGTGAAGTTTTAAAAATAAATAGAGCCGATCTAAATGTTGTAGAGTTTGATATCCAGTTTAATGGAAGCTCGAATAGTGTAGAGTTTGTGTTATTGTTGGAAAGTGGTTCTGAATTTCTTTTAGAATCTGGTGAATTTTTAAGTCTAGAATAATACAAGCGAGGATATATGGCAAGTAAAAAATTAAGTGAATTATCAATTGTTGAACATTTAGATCCAGACGATCTTCTTTATGCTGCAGTGGGTGGAGAATCTAAGTCTATAAAATTTTCGGATTTACAGTTTATTTTCAACGCATTTTCTGAAAGTTACACAGATCTAGAAATAAGCAATTCTGACACAAGGTCGTATAATTACACACGTAGTTATACAGACGGTGCAATACTAGAAGCATTGCCTGTGGGAGTAATGCAACTTTTTGCGGGTTCTTCTGCTCCAAATGGGTATTTGATTTGTGACGGAAGTGCAATAAGTAGGACATCTTACTTACACCTGTTTAACGTAATTGGAGAGACTTACGGATCTGGAGATGGTTCTTCTACGTTTAATCTTCCAAATCCGGATGTAAACGCTAATCTAAAGTACATAATTAAGGTTTCTTAAGGAGGTTTTTATGGCTATACTTACAAAGCCTTCTATTTCGAAAGGGGTCTCTTCTCAGTTTTCGTTAAATAAATCAGAACTGTTGGCTCTTTCTTCTGTGTCTAATGACCCATACTTTTCTGAAATGTTAAACTGGAATAGAATTAGTATGATATTTAAAAGCTCTCCTGGCAGCCAGTACGAGATTGTGGAGTTTGATGCAACACAAGAATCTCCTGTTGGTGATTTTTTAGTTTCTGAAAGAGCTAGGGATGTTTTTCAAATTTTAAAAATCCAAATTCTTGATTTTGATGGAGGTTTTTTAGATATTGAGAGATCGGAGCTTACTGTAGAAGATTTTGACATAGACTTTACTTAGTAAAATAAAAGTTTACTTTTGTACAACTTCGCCCCCACGGAGCATTCTGTGGGGGTTTTAGCATATTAAATAAAAATAATTTATAAAGTATTAAAATTTCACATAATTAGCACAATAACACCCTTATATAGTGTAGCATAAAGGAGCTATTTATTATGGAAAAGAAGTCAAAAGCTAAGGCTGAGATGCTAAAAGAACTTTCAAAAGAGATGTCAGATGACATGTATTCTCCAATGAAAGACATGCTTAGCAAAAAAGGCATGAAAAAAGTCTCTGTTATGTCAGATTCTCCAGAAGGTCTTGAAAAAGGACTTTCTATGGCAGAAAAGCTCATGAAGCTTAAGTCTAAAGAAAATGGCGAAGAAGAAATGATGGACGACTATGAAGAAGAGTCTCCAGAAATGGAAGCTTCTGAAGAAATGTCTGACATGTCTGATGAAATGGAAGCCATGTTTGAGATGTTAAAACAGAAACTCGGAAAATAATAGGACTTTAAAATGTCTAGTATCCTCAAAACTGGCGACTTGATACGCAGTATTAAGCGTCGTGCATTCATACCAAGCTCGCAAGAAACCTTTACTGAAGAAGAGCTTTTAATGATGGCTACAGAGGAAGTTAATATAGGACTTGTTCCTCTTATCCAAAAAATGCACGAAGAACATCTAGTACATTATATCGATGTACCTTTGATAAGAGATGTTACAAAATATGCAATCCCATCTAGAGCACATGGTAATAAACTTAGAGATGTTGCGCTAATAGACGAAAATGGAAACATTTTTGAAATGCACAGATACTCTCTTAATGAAATTTCTGATTTCACAAATACAACAACTTACATAAATAATCGTGGTTTTTATCTAGAAAACAATAATGTAGTCTTATCTAACTTTGATATACTACCTGGGATGGACTTGCGTTTTTATTTCTACATGCGCCCCAATCATTTAGTTTTGGAATCTAAAGGTGCTACCATAAATAGCATATTTGAAACTATTGAAATTGACCAAATAAATCCAAAAACTGGAATATTCTCAAACATTACAAGCGGTGAAAAAACAACAATAACAAGCTCAAATCATGGATTAGTTAGTGGTCAACTAGTTCAAATTTCTGGAAGTAACACCACTCCTTCAATAGACGGTTTTCATGAAATATCTTATATTGATGCAAATAATTTTAGTATTTCATTTACTACTTCTGCTGTTGGAAGTTTCTCAGGTGTATTCAATGCCGCTTTAGAGGTTAAAAAATTAACTCTTTCGCAAATGCCTACGGAATTTTTGGACAACTCTTTTTTTGATTTTATACAAAACACCTCTCCAAATAAAATACTACACTACGATGTTAGATTCAACTCCATAAATCAAACAGCAAATCAAATTAGTTTTGTATCGAACCACGTTCCTGATATATCCGTAGGATCTTATATAAATTTAGTAGAAGAGACGTTTGTCCCTAATATTCCCACAGAGTTACACCCAATACTAGCTCAAAGAGTAGCTATATCTTGTTTAGAAGCTATGGGGGATGAGCAAAACAAACAGTCGGCAGAAAGAAAGCTGGCAAACATGGAAAAAGATGCAGGTACTTTTTTGGATAACAGAGTTGAAGGTGCCTCTCAAAAAATTAAGTCAAGACATTCTCCATTAGTAAATACTCTAAACACTCTAGGAAGGCGTAATAGAAGGTGGTAATTCATGGCCGTTTTAACTCTTAACCGTGGGTTAGTTACATCTCAAAATGAACTTACAAGACCTGATGGAGCGGCAGAAATACTAGACAATTGCGTTATAGATTTTGACAACACCGTTGAAAGTAGAAGAGGTTTTGGAGAGTTCGGTAATAAAACAGACGACGATTCTGTTGTTAAACAACTCATGACCTATAAGGGACGTATTCTTCGCCACTTTTCAAACAAAATTAGTTTTGATTCAACTGGAAATGGAACTTTTTTAAACTTTTCCGGAAATTATTCTGAATTAGTCGAGAGACTTAGAATTAAGTACTTCGAACTAAATTCAAACCTTTACTTCACAACCAGCGAAGGTATAAAAAAAATTTCTGCAACTTCTGCCAATGATTTTACAGAAGATGCTGGGTTTATAACCAACGCTGGGGCTGTAAAGGCTTTAGGCTTAGAAGGCATTACTATTCCATCCGAATCTGGTTTTTTACCAGCACAATCAAAAGTCGGATACAAAGTTTTATGGGCAAAAAAAGATGCTAATGGAAATATCGTTAGAGGAGTTCCAAGTTCTAGGTTTGTGCTAACTAACACTTCCAAAGACATCAATATTGGTGAAGAATTTTCTATAGCTGTAACAGATGCCGGAGCTGGAATACACAAGCAATTTGACTCCACAACTTCAATAGCAGGAGCGGTAATATCCATAACTGGACACGGCTATACAGCAGGAACTAAAGTTAGATTTTATGGAACTATACCGCCAGAGTTAGATAAAAATACAGACTACTACATTGTTAATGTAAATCCAGATAATTTTGGAGTTTCTTTAACTCCGCCCTCTTCTGGAGGAACTGCAATCTCTCTCACTCCAACTTCTGGAACGGGGCAGATTTATAGTGGGATTAATAATAGTCATTACTTTACATTCAACTCCCCAACTAATAAATTCGCATGTTGGTTTAATATATCAGGAGAAGACACACCTCCAACGGATACTTCTTTGGTGGGTAGAGATTTACGAGAAATTGAAATATACAAAATAACATTAAAAAACAAACAAAATTACATGGCAAAAATAGCCGAAGCAATTTTTTTAATTTCTGATGTTTCCGTTTCAAGCTCAACTACCGAAGTTACTATTACAAATATTGACGGTGGGAATGTTTTAGATGCCTCCATAGGTAACATGGCTGTAACTCCGCCAGCTCCTGAAATCATACAAATTTCTACAGTTATTAACGGACAAACTGCAATAGGAACTCCTGCTAATACTTCTATAACATTTTCTGTACCTACTGAGATTATTAGCAATGATGATAGAGATTATTTTTATGAGGTGTATAGGACAGCTTTCATAACCGTATCTGAAGGACTAACATTAAACGACCTAGATCCTGGAGAAGAATTTCAAAAGATAGCAGAATATCCAGCTGTAGAAGGTTCTTCTACTATTCCATCAGATATAACTTTCGAAGACGAAGTTCCTGAAACATTTCGTGAAAGTGGTTTATTTTTATACACAAACCCAGTTACCGGAGAAGGTGCTTTGCAATCAAACGAAGCTCCTCCAGTCGCTCATGATGTTGCTGTTTTTAAGAACTCTGCTTTCTACGCTAATACAAAAGAAAGGCACAGGCTTCAAGTTACAATGCTAGGCGTTACACAGTTTATTTCCGGAACTTCAAAGTTTTACATCGGAAATTCTGACATTGTAAGAACGTATACTTTTGTTGGAAGAAATGAAATACTGGAATTTACTGCAAAGAAAAAATCAGAAACGGTAGGCGGATCTTACTTTGACATATACTCTGCACAAGATAGAATAAAATATAGAGTGTGGTTTGATAAAGGTACTATTTCCCACAGCTTCACAGATTCTTCGATTAATGACACTACTGATGAAATAACGGTAAGTAACCACGGATTTGCAACCAACGACAAAGTCACCCTTTCTGGAGCATCTTTACCAGCTGGGTTGTCTGAGGGCGATTATTATGCTATTAGAGTTTCTGATAATGTATTCCAGTTGTCTTTAACGGTTGACGGTTCAGCTATAGATTTAACAGCTGCTGCTGGGTCTGCCACAATAACCCACTCTTCTACAGCTCCAAATCAAGACTCTAGCATAGTTTTGAGAGTTTTCCTAGCTCCTTATGACGACACCGTACAAGGCTCTGTAGATGCATTTATAGACGCTTTCTTCGATATACTAGACTTCGCAGTTACTGATGAAGGTTCTGGTGTTATTAGGCTTACATACGAAGATAACGGAGATGCTAGTCTAACAGAACAGTCAACTCCAGATACTGGTTGGGCCAATCCTAGCATATTTCAAGAAGGTTTAGGAGAGAATGCTGCAACTAATCAAGTTCTTCTTTCAGGATTAGATTCCCAAGCGTTATCTATTGAAGACACTGCACGATCTTTAGAAAGAGTAATAAATAAAGATATTGATTCTCCAGTTACTGCTTTTTATGCGTCAAGCTCTAATGATCTTCCAGGTATTTTAATATTAGAAGCAAAATCATTAGAAGACGTTACTTTTTATTTAGGATTTAGTCATACAACTACTACTCCCATTTTTGAACCGTCTTTACCAGTAGTAAAACAAATAACAGAAGTAAATACATCTTCTGAAATAACAACTGCGTCAAATCACGAGTTAGTTGCTAATCAGCAAATCTATACATACATAAAGCCTACAACTGCCGGGGTTATTTTATCCGGCAGGCAGGTAGTGGAGTCTGCTCCATCAGCTACAAAAATAACTGTAAAAGGCTTTTCTAACGTCAATCCTTTTGTTGCTTTTGATGAAGCTATCTTATTTCCAGCGGATGTTGCTTCTGATAATTCTAGAAATCAAAACAGAGTTTATTTTTCAAAAATCAACCAACCAGAAGCTGTGCCGTTAGTTAATTATGTAGACATTGGACCAAAAGATAAAGCTATTCAAAGAATTATGGCTTTGAGAGACAGTCTTATTGTTTTAAAAGAAGATGGCGTATACGTTATTACAGGCCCATCTGCTCCAAATTTCACTGTGAGGCTTTCTGATTCGTCTGCCTTAACATTTGCTCCAGACACAGCTACAAACCTAAATAACCTAATATATGTGCTAACTAGCCAAGGTGTTGTAACCGTCTCAGAAACTGGAGTTGGGGTTATTTCCAGAAACATTGAAAACAAGATTCAAGAAGTAGCTAATGCAAAATTTAACTATGAACTTATGAGTTGGGGAATGGCTTCAGAATCAGACAGGTGCTATCTTTTATGGCTCCCAGAAAGAACCACGGACACTTTCGCTACACAAGCTTTTAGATATAACACTTTTACCAGAACTTGGACAAGGTGGACTAAACCAGCTAACTGTGGAGTTGTCAACCCTGACGATGACAAGATTTATTTAGGAGATTCTTCTGGTAGACCTTATGTTCTAAAAGAAAGAAAGAATTTAGAGCGACAAGATTATGCCGACAGAGAAATTGTTAGAAGTATTGGGTTTGGAGCTATAAGCGGAACTAGAGTAACTATATCTTCTGTGACAGAAATTGAAGTAGGAGACGTTTTAACTCAAGTTCAATATTTAGATATAAATAAATTTAATAGATTTCTTAAAAAGCTAGATAGAGACACTCTTAACTCAAACGACTATTATAGTTCTCTAAAAGCCGTAACTGGAGATAGCTTAGGGTCAAAACTCACGGAACTTTCAGCAAAGCTTCATTCAGATGGAATTGCAGTTCCTGTAAGCTCTGGATCGAATAATGCCACTGAAATCAGAGATGATTTTAATGATATTGTTGATTTTTTAAATGGCCCAACTTCGACAACTGGATTTAAAAACTATAAAAAAGCAGAAGACGTTTTAACATACGAATCTGTAATCACTGGAGTTGATAAAAGAACAAATATATTAACCTTGAAGTTTATGACAAAGTTTGTCCAAGGAAATATTCAATTATTCAAAAGCATTAAATGTACTGTTAGATACGCTCCACAACATTTTGGTAAACCTGAAGTCACAAAGCAGGTTCGAGAAGGTACGTTTATATTCGACCAGAATAACTTTTGGGGAGGAGAAATATCTTACTCTTCTGATAGATCTTATGATTTTGGCTTTATTTCATTCAATTCAAAAGGCCCAGGTTACTGGGGAGGTTATAATTGGGCGGATGTAACTTTCGGTGGAGAAGGTAATGAAGTTCCCGTTAGAACTTTAATACCGAAAGACAAATCTAGGTGTAGATATTTACACGTTCAGTTTGTACATGTAAACGCCAGAGAAAAGTGGAGGCTAGTTGGAGTATCTCTTGAGCCTAGAGAAGTTTCTAGTAGAGGTTATAGATAAGAGTTTATTTTAGCAATAATTTAAGAAATGGATTTTCTGGTTTTCCTTCTAAGATAAACCAGTGGAGTAAACCACATGCCTAAAATTAGTAACATCAGAAGAATTATCCCAGAAGATGTTGACAAAGACGCAACTCCTGTTGAAATTGTAGAGACAATTGCTGGGTCCTACAATGATTTTGCAGACGAGTTGCTTGAGGTTATAAACGGTGGGTTAGACTTTGAAAACCTGTCAAGAAGAAAAATTACATTAGATATTTCTTTTAATTCTTCTGGTATACCTCTGGGAAATGCCGTTGTAAATACTGGATTGTCCTTTGTCTCTATTTTATATATTGGAAAAATCCAAAATGTAACTAGCCCAGCAAGTAGAATAACGCAAGTACCTTATTTAGATTGGACTTACCAAGGTGGAGGCTTTCTTAAGATTAATTATGGAGTTGGCTTTACCGCTGGCGTTAAGTATAAACTCACCTTGGAACTTGTTGCATAATGCTCGGCTTTTTTATGAGCCTCGCATTTAGACATAGTAATAGCTTAGAACACATCTATTTTTAAGTAAAAGTAAGATGCATGCCTTTTACTCTAGTTGGATTTCGTATTCCAACTCGTCTTACTGACACGTTGCTTAATAAGCCACTCCCTAAGTTGGTCTTAGCGGAGATTTTTCTACGTGTGGTTGGTGAATTACCCCAACTCTCTGCGTATCCATGCTTTCCTTACCCAATAACTTAATATCCTCCTGGGGAAAGACGAGGAATGCCAGTAAAAAGATAGTCCAAATTGCCCCTCATTCCATGGCGTATGGAGTTACCTTGTCCATATTTTAGGCCAAAAAACTAAAAAAAGCAATAAAAATAAACTATATTTGTGTAAGTATTTGTTATCTTGTAGCATTAAAAATTACCAATTTAACACCCTTATATTACAGAGGAATTATATCTAATGGCGATTTTAAAAGATGAAGAAGAACAACAAGGTCAGGGTATTAGCCAATCCTTAGGACAGGGTATGGCTGCTCAACCAGATCAACAACAAGCGGTTCAGCAACAACCTAGCCAAGAACCGACTACTCTCAGTTCCTCTGCTCCCGGTATGCTAGGAGAAACTGCACGTACTCCACAAGCACAAAAACCCCAGCAAAAACAACAAAAAGCTGGGACAGGCACTTTTACAAATATAAGATCTTATTTACAAGCCGCTCAAGGCGGAGGTCAGCAAAGAGTTGCGCAAGCAGCTCAGCAACAAGTTCAAAGACTTGGGACAGGTGCTCAAAAAGGTCTTACACAAGCTCAAGAAGCTTTTCGTGGAAGAATGCAAGCTGGTAGTTTAGCAGGTATGGAAACAGCTGGTCAAGAAGCTAAAGACATCATAGGCGCTGCTAGAGGAGTTACTTATCAAGCTCCACAACCAACTCAATTAACACCCGAACAAATTGCTGCACAAAATCAAAAAAGAAGAATGCTTACCGAGTCGACATCAGCAATTATTAAGCCTTATAATCCTAGGGAATTGGCAGATTTATGGAAAGATACGGTCATGAATCCTGATGGGACGATTACTTATAAAGATGGAACATCGTTAGGCTTGGGCAAAACTGTGGACCAAACAGAGGTAGTTCAACCAACTCCTTCAACAACTCCAACCACTCAACCGCAACAATATTTTACCCCAGAACAACAACAGCGTTTTGCTGATATTATTAACGCAC
>CALBDR010000207.1 GCA_937927525.1 uncultured Candidatus Melainabacteria bacterium | reverse complement strand
AGATTATTCTGCTTCACTTCAGAAGGCGCAGATTAGTAATTATAAGTCTCCAGGTTCTTAAGGCTTTAGAGCTGCCTTAACTATATTCCATATTAAATTCTTTCTCTAAGGCTTTAGCTTTATCGTCGATTTGCTCTATAGTTAGGTTATTAAGATTTGTACCACCTATAATCTGTCTATACTTGCTTAGTGCCGCTTCTCCGTTTGGTTCTTGTGTTAACAAACTATTAGGTGCAGCAAACAAAATGAGTGTTTCATCATTCATTTGATTTTTTAGGTCAGCATTTGCTGTAACCTTATCACTGAAAGCACCTTGGAGAATTCTTTCACTTTCCTCAATTTTCTTTTTAGCTGAATCATGAGTATCTAAACCTGGAAGAAGGTTTGTATATTCATGACCCAAGACTTGTTGGAAGTAACGAACCTGCTGAGGATTCATATTTTTAATTTCTTCTTTTAGTAAAGCTGCTACTTGAGCTTTATCTTCGCTAGTTAATTCTTTACCTTTTGCTTGTTTAGCCCTAAGTAGATCTTTAGCCCCACCAGTAGATGAAATCATTAAAAATCCTTCAAGGGCTTTATCCGCAATCTCTTGTAATTGATCTTTTGTAGGGTATTTATCACCATTTTCAGAATATGGCTGCATACCTTGACCAGCTATATATATAAATCCGTCTGCATCATCATATACGTTATGAATATTACCGTAGTAATTTCGAGCCGCCGCCGCAGTTGTTCCAAATTCTTTTTTTAATGCCGTTAATTGCGAGCTTGATGCACTGTTAGCTTGACCTGGCTTTTTACCAAAAATTTGTCCATGAAGACTAACTGTTTCAGCATAAGCATTAGCTAAACTTTGGGCTTGCTCATCTGATAGAGGAGTAAAAGAACCTGAATAGGCTGTTTTTGTATTCCCACCTTCTTGCTTTCCAAAGGTATCTTTTGACTGTTTTGGAGTTTCTTTTTTTACTTGAGCATCAGTGATTACCTGTTTTGGTACAGGGGTATTAATTTTAGGTATATTTGTACTAGTGTACTGTTGATTATTAAAATTGTTATTACCGAATTCTACCATTACACGTCCTAACACATAATATCGCACGGATCTCTTAAGGATATGTTAAGTTTACTCGAAAATATTATGCGCTGAACTATATAAAGTATAAAAAATTAATAGTTGATATTAATTTATATTTTGTGCTGATAAAAATACCACAATGTGGTATTTTATGGCGCAATATACCACAATGTGGTATTTTATGGCGCAATATACCACAATGTAGTATTTTATGGCGCAATATACCACAATGTAGTATTTTATAAATAGAAGGAACTAAATTTTGAATATGGAATTAGGCATACCAGAATTGATTGGAAAAAAAGAAAATCAATGTTTGGAGTTTAAGACAGCTGAGAAGAAGTTACCAAGTGATTTGTGGGAGACTATATCAGCTTTTGCGAATAGTAAGGGTGGGAAAATATATCTGGGCGTTTCTGAAAAGAATAATAATGGTATTGCGACAGAAATTGTTGGTGTCGAAAATGTAACAAGATTAATTCAATACTTTCGTAATGACTTGAACAATCCTAAAAAAATTAATTGTTCTGAAGGTATTCGTTCAAGAATTATTAACTATCCAGATTCAAGTTCTAAGGGCAAAAATATTATTGAAATAAGTGTAGATGAAGCTTCTACTCTCGTAAAACCTATTTATATAAACAACAACCCTAAGCTTGCGTACCGTCGTTTTGAAAACGATGAGGGGGATAGATTGTGTTCAACACAAATTTTAGAACAATTCCAGAGAGATAAGCTCACAGCAAAGCAACAAAATCTTGATATACCTTTAGAGAATTATCATGCACCATGGGATAACTGGCTTAATCAAAAAACAATAAATCATTATTTCGAGATTTATAACAGTATTCGAGAGAATAAAAGAGATAATCTGTTACCTTTGCTTAATGATCTTAAGAGTTGTCAGGCTAAATTAGAGAAGGAAAATATAATTATTCTAAATCCGCGCACTAATAGCTTTAATTTAAGTGTTAGTGGTTTCTTGTGCTTTGGAATTCATAATCGTCTTCTTGTAAGATTCAGTTATTTCAAGCTTGATTATCAAGAATTTTTAGAGGAAGAACAGATTAGACCAAATTTCAGGATTGACACTGATTCTGATGAGGATAGACCTGATAATATTTTTGATTTTTTTAAGCAGGTTAATTCTAGATTTGAAGAATTAACTCAGCCAAAGAGAGACTCTTTTGTTATCGATGAGCACGGACAGAGACAAAGTAATTTAGAGTACCGCATCTTAAGAGAAGCATTAGTAAATACTTTGATTCATTGTGACTATCAAATAAATGCAAAGGTTTTGATTCGCAGATACCCAAATAAAATTATTTTTGAAAATCCAGGTTCCATATTAACGGAAAAAAATAATTTATTCAAAGCAAATATAAAACCTATTCATAGAAACCCAAGCTTAGTTAAACTTTTTAGGAAAATTAACTATGGTGAAGAAGCTGGGGCAGGTTTAGCTGATATTAAAAAATGGTCAGATCTTCTCTCCCTGTCTGAGCCTGAGATTTATGAAGTTTTTGAACCAGGTGCTCAGCACTACGTAGCTACTAAGCTTATTGTATATTTAGAGCAGAATCCTGAGTATAAATCTGCAAAACAAGAGCCTGGACAAACCTATAAAAAGAATCTCAACATTGAAAACCTAGAAACTCTTTCCAGTAAAGGGAAAGCAAAGCGCTCAGACATTGAAGCAGCAATTCTAGAAATTTGTGCTAATGATTTTATGACAGCAAAAGAAATAGCCTCATTATTGAATCGTAATCCACAAGCTCTTAAAAAGAATTATATTTACAAACTAGTAAATGAATCTAGACTTGAGACTAAATACCCAAGTTCAAAGGCAACAAGGAACCAGGCTTATAAAACAGTTAAGGCTTTGCCAGAAACTTTTTGAACAACCCAATCATAGCTAGTATATACACGAATTCAAAGCCGATGTAAATAAATAAATTTCGAGCTAAGCCATCAGTAAAGCCGTAAGAATGCAAACCTACTCCTAGTAAATTTACTCCGAACCAGGAAACCATAACGACGACTGTCCCTAAAATTGCAAATATCGCAGTGCCAAACTCCTTAATATATCCAGAAATTCTTGCATGAAGTGTTATTGCAGTCCATAAGATAATCAGTAAGGCACCGTTTTCTTTAGGGTCCCAACCCCAGAATCTGCCCCATGACTGGTCAGCCCAGACTCCACCAAGCATGGTTCCTAAAAATGTAAATAAAAGTCCAAATCCAATCATTCCTAAAATGGTTTTATTTAGGAATTTAAGTTCCTCGTCAGTTTTATAGTCAGGATTATTAATAGCTTTAATTAGATAAAAATGACCTAAAAGCCCAGCAAGTGAAACTCCAGCATAGCCTATCATTTCTGCTACTACATGAGTGCTAAGCCAGAAATTAGAATTTAGCACTGCGATTAAAACCTTCATGGTATCGCCTTCCATGGCAAATTTACTAGCGATTAATAGGAGTATAAAACCTGAAATACTGGAACTTAAAGCTCCATAGAGGTACTTTTTATCCATATTTTGCATGGTGATCCCTAGTAAAACTACTACTAATGCAACAAACACAAAAGTTTCATATAAGTTACTGACAGGTGCTCTTTCTAGGATGAGGATTCTACTTATTACCGCAAAGAGATGGAAAAGAAATCCTGCTACTAGAAATGTTTTTGAGCTAAGAGCTAAAAGTTTATTTTTATTAGATTTGATTAAATAAATCATGCCAAGTATAAAGGCAAAGATATAGAAGAACATACTTTTAGCAAGTGGATTTAACTTATTAAAAAGAAGCTCTAGATCGATATTTGTTTTTTTAGGATGTCTTTGGTTAAAGTTGCTTATTAAGTCTTTAAATTTTCCATTCTCATTTGAGTCATAAGCTGCTTGCAGCTTTGCTGCATCATTTACAAGCTTAGGGTTAAAGTTTTTATTTTTATCTTGGAGATTGAAAAATAATGACCAAGGGTTATATGTCACAGAATCACTATGAATGAAACTAAGTGTTTCTTCACTAGAAAAGTTTTTCAAATAATTTTTATAACTCTCTATCCAAGAGAATAGGGCAAAGCCTAATTTGACGGCGCTATCTCTAAGTTCTTTATCCTGAGAGTTAATAAGCTCTTCTAGCTTTGGTGCTTTTCTACTGAGTTCATAGATCGTGGGTTTTGCAGAAATATCTAAGTCTTGAGCAATTTTTCCTTGACTGAAATACTTTAAAGAGTTTTTAGTTTGAAACAGTGAAAAGCTGTTTATCAACTGGCTGTAGTTATGGAAATTAGTAAAAGTACGAATGAATTCGTTCTCGATAAGATCTCTTTTCTTTTCTTCTTTCTCAAATGCTTTACTAGCAAAGTCATTTAATAAATCTACTCTTTCTCTTAAGCTTGAAAAGCTATAGCGTCTCTTTTCTTCCTCTTTTATATTCAGTGATTGGGCGATTTGAGGATTATTTATAAGAAAGACCTTTATACTTTCAGCTTCTTCTGGTTCAAAAATACTTAGGCTTAACCATTCACTAGCACTAAGTTTTTTGTCCTTGTATTTAATTTTTGCTCTACCAGAAAACTGTAAAAGTTTATTGCGTGCGTAAGTATCAAAAGGCTTTAATCTACCACCATCTAGGATTGTGAGTCTTTCAATTTCTGGAAGATACTTACTATAAGTTTTAGATTCTGCTGCTGAAGCTGTTAATGCTAAATTGGCAAAACTAAGAAATAGAGTCAAAGTTAATATTAATAACTTTTTCAAGCTTGAGACTTCCTTTTAATAAATTCTATTAGATGAATTAAGGAGTGTAATAGCAGCCCCAAGCTTGTTAACAGACTTGCGATATATGGTAGTAGGCGCCCTGCGTTCTTCACTACAGCAAGTGAGCTGAATTCCTGTCCATCTTCATCTATACCGTAGCCTGATTGAAAGAAGGTGTAGTCCTTATAACGAAAAGGTTTGTTCATTGATATCTCTGCCTTCCTAGCTATGTCAGTCGGGGAGGTTTTAACGCTAACTGTACTAGCATAGGATTTTGCGATTTGGGTATTAGGGTGTAATTTTCGTTCCACATTTTCAAGCCCGATGATAAGTGGTATTTCGTAGCTTGTTCTTTTTAAAATCAGTTTGTAATTCTGTTCTGTTGAGTCAGAATAATTAAAGTATCTATGCTCAAAAGCATCTAGGTAAAAGTTTTCGCCAGATTTATTCTCAAAGACTAAAGCTACTTGGTTTTGTTCGTATTCTTTAGCTAGAGGTAAGCTTTTCGCTATAGTTCCAGCGAAAGGAGTTTCAAAAACTCTACCATTTCTCATAAACTGTGTGATTTTAAGTTCTGGTATTACTTTAGATAATTTTTCTTGAGACTCAGGTTTTAATTTAGCAGAGCTTATGTCTATAGGAACAGCATCTACTAGATCTTTACCTAGCACCTTAATTTCCCATTTATAATAGTCTTGGCTCGATGAGCTTTGCTCCCCTTCTCTAAGAGTCATTAGCGATTCTTTACTATAGTGAAGATTATAGAAGCCACCTATTAGCAAAAGGATTAAACCTAGATGGCTGATAATTAAACCAAATTTCTTCCAAGAGTATTTGAATTTAAAAATCATAAAAGCGCTTAAATTTAAGAAAGCAAGCCACATTATTAATCTCACTCCTGGCAATATTAAAAATCCATCTTTAACGATTAATGAGTCGAAGAACACTTTCTGAGCCATGTAAAGACCATGCTCAGCTTGGTAAATAGTCCCAAAAAAAGTAAGTAAAGTGAGTGAGGCTAAAACAAAAAGTGTTAATTTGAATGAAGTTAAGGCCTTAATTAGGGCTTCTAAACTGTGACTAAAATTTTTTTCAGTCCCCATAAAAGATGGCGGACAGAGAGGGATTCGAACCCTCGGTAGCGTGAACTACGACGGTTTTCAAGACCGCTCCGATAAACCACTCCGGCATCTGTCCACAGATAATTATACAAAATTGTTTGCGGAAAAATGACCCCTTTAAATATTTCCTAGTAATTCATTAGAGTATTTATATGTTCTTGCAATTATTTTTGGTAATTATTAGCTTTTTTTTAAATCTCCACATTCCAGTAAAAGCTTTACCTAGTAGGAGTATCGCTGTGTTGTCTGAGCCAAGTATTGTTAAAACAAAAAAGCGTCATATTGAAAATAAAAAGATTCTTAATTCTAGAAGACCTGGCTTTAGAAAGATAAGTAGCTCAGCACTTTTGTGGGACATTCCATTAAGAAGTCATGTATCTCAAAATGCTAATAGCCTAGATAATGATTTCACTCGAACTAAGGTTTTAAATTTTCTCTTTCAACAGAAGTTGAGGAAAGATACTAAATTACTAGCTGCATTTAATTATCTTGAAAAGCCTTTTTTCTTAAGATCTTTAAAAAAAGTCTTTAATAATCCTAGTGGTCTTAATTTTAATCGAGCTAAAGTTTTATTGAATGAGGCTAGGAAGGAGCTTGAGTACGATTTAGAGCTTTACTTAAGTTTTTACTCTAGAGATTCTAGTAAAACTCAGCAACAGAAATTCCCCCATTATCAAAAATTCCTTGATTTGAAAAACTCTTTAATTGATAACTATGGCAGTGCAGCAGTTAATTTTATAAATTACCATTACTCTAAATATCCTCAATATCATGACGCGTAAATTTAGAAAAATATTACAAAGTATTTTCTCTTTAATTGTTTTGGTGATTTTGTTTTTCAGCTCAACTTTAAGGTTAAATGCTGCAGTTCATAGAAACCAGGAGTTGAAACTTAAGCTCGCTTATGCTCGTGTGTTATTAATCGAGTTTAGAGAAGTTATCCATCCTAATATTTTTATTTCAAAGCCAGATTTGGTAGAAACCTTTATTATTAGTAAGCCTGGAAACTATTCAGATAAAAGTATTCTTGCAATATTTGCTAAAGCTACTGGTGAAGAATTAGAGATTTTAGTTAATACTGAAAATAATTCATATATTTTGAAACTTTCATTAACTAAAACTGAGCAGAGTGAAGATTTATCTTTTGTGGAAATCAGTTCTCTAAAGTGTTTAGGCGTGAAATTCTTTAAAGCAAATTCAATAATTTCAGTAAAAACTTCCTCCTATTTTTGGGATTATATTTTAAACTCAAATCCAGATTTGATTGATGTGGAGAGGATTTATGACCTTGATCATGAAAAATTTTATCAATCAATTATATTGAAAATTAGTGAGCAAAAGCAAAGCCCTGCAGGTGAGCTTATTATCGGAACAGAAAATTTTATTTACAAAATACCATTTGAATTAGTAAAAGATATTCATAAAAAAGGAGCTGAGCCTTATGCCATTACAGAAAATATTTACCTTGATTAAAATTTTTCATTATATTCTGCTTTTTGCTTTAGTTCTAAATCCTGTTAAAGCAAAGCATACAAGAAATTTAACTTTATTAAACAAGTTAGAAGCAAAGCTTTATCATGGACAAAATTTTCAGCGTGATTCTGTTTTGAAAAGGATTCAGAGGCTTGAGATTGCATTGTTTGGTGTATTTGAAACCAAGGATATTCCCATCAGGGATAGGATTCTGAAGATTGAAAATGAAATCTTTGCAAAAGAAATTACTTATTTAAATGAGCTAAGAGAGCAGTCAAGTAAACATGCACCTCGATCTAATAATTACTCAACTCAAAATTCTCAAAATTTAAGAATACAAGAAATGCGTGAAAATCGTGTTTACCAAAGAAGCTTAGAAGAAGACCGCAGAGTGTTTTCAACAGTAAGTCCAATTATTCAGAATTTAATGAGGAGTTCTATTAATGCGCTATTTTAGTATTTTTTTATGGTTTTATTTGATAGTCTTTAGTCCGGCAATTGCTTATAGGTCAGGTAATACTTCTATTATCGGTGTTAAGCAAAAGCAATCACTACTTGATAGAAATTATATTTTTGATAATTTGAGCTTATCTCAACAATCAAGAATTTATCAGCCAAGAAAAGCTAATTTAAATTCTTTATCAGAAATTGAAGAGGACTTAAAATCATCTGAAAAACTTCGAAGTTCTAGTAAAATGATTTTTAAAACTAACTTAAAGAATGAATCTATACGACCTAAACCCGAAGTTCATAAAAAAAATATACAAAACTTAGATTCTGAAAATACTTGGAATAGCTTTCAAACAGTAAATGATGAAGAATTAAGTGTAAAAGCTAAAATTATAGGTAGGGCTGAATAGGGTAATATATATATAGTGGTTACCTTAGAGCAAGACAAATCAACCTATATAAACTCGATGTTTGCAAGAATTGCAAAGAGTTATGATTTCCTAAATGCAGTAATGACTTTAAATATGCATAAGCTATGGAAGCGTGAAGCTATCAATAAAGCTTCTGTAAATATGCCTTATTTAAAGAAAGCAAAAATTTTAGATTTATGTACTGGTACTGGTGACATGGCTTTTATGTGGGCTGAAAAACCTCAAGTAGCTAAAGTAATGGCTATTGACTCTTGTTTGCCTATGCTTGAAAGAGCAGAAAGAAGACAGATAAAATCCAAAGCTTCGAATGCAGATAAAATTACTTTTATGGAAGCAGATGCTCTTCAGCTTCCTTTTCAGGATAATAATTTTGATGCAATTACTGTAGGTTTTGGTTTAAGAAATGTAAAAGATTTAGATTTAGCATTAAGTGAAATTCATCGTGTTCTTAAACCTGAAGGTTTTATAGCTTCTCTTGATTTAGGACATCCTGAATCTGGTTTTGTGGATTCTTTTTATAGAGGTGTCTTCCTAAAGTTAATGCCATTTTTAGGTCAAATTCTTGCGGGGGATCAAGCGGCTTATAAATACCTTATAGATTCTTTAGAAACATGGCCTAAACAAAAAGATCTTTCTCAAATGTTTTGGGATAAAGGTTTTTCTAGAAGTTATTATAAAAATATTATGTTTGGAACTACGGCTATAGTCGTGGCACAGAAGTAAAAAAGCGCCGCAGAGCGGCGCTAAAGGACTACCATGTTCGAAAAACTTGGCTCACACCCTGTGAGCCTTATAAGTAAAGTTATCGCTTAAACCAACTATCGTGAAGGATGAATGTGGTGGATAGAAGAAGATAGATAGTTTAAGCTGAATTTCCCCCTTTACTTAAAACTTTTTTAAATACGAAACAGTTTTATAGTTACCTACATAGTTACCGTTTAAGTATTGATCTATTTTACTTTGAGCGGTGATGTAATTCGGTGATTCGATATTGAATACATCTTCTGAGTGAGCGAGCCAGAACTTTCTTTCTTTTACCAGTGAATTGTCCCTTACCCAGAGTAAGCGGTCATTTTCCTCAAGTTTAAACATTTTGTTATCAACTAGATTCCAGTTATGTCCGAACCATGTCGGAGTCAATTCCCCATCTATTAAACTAAAATTCAGTTTTGATAAACTCTCCTCTCCGGTTGATACATACCTACAGTTAGAGTCAACTACTACAGTTTTTACTTCCCAGGTCCCGAATATTCTCGGATCATATGACTGAGCACTTAATGAGATCCTAATCGGTTTATGTATTTTATCGGATTTTACTGAGTTTAAAGATGTTACTAACAGCATTCCTGCTGTAATGACCAACCTTTTCATTTGTCCCCCCAATTTAAGTAAGCTTAAGTTCGAAATTGTTCTTAATGCTTACAAATTTATTTCTCGGTCATTTGGGGGAGAAACTTTAGCTTTTTTATGATTTTTTTCTATTTCAATCTAAAATCTTGCGGATAAGGACTTTCTATCTCTAATAATTCATTTGTAATGGGATGCTTGAATTTAAGTTTTAGGGCATGAAGCATGTGCCTTGAAAAGGCTTTTTGATATTTGAAATTTTCACCATAAATACTATCTCCTAAAATAGGGTGTCCTAAATACTTCATATGCACTCTTAACTGGTGAGTTCTTCCAGTTTTAGGTAAAAGTCTCACTTCTGTATAATCTTCTTTGGTTTTTTCAATAAAAACTTCTGTGATAGCAGTTTTACCCTTTAATTTAGAATCTTTTCTTTTTACAGCCCATTTTTGACTGTTAGAGCGGGAGTCGATTAATACTAATTCATTTTCAATTTTAGTTTTGTTTTTCTTTAATTCTAATTTCCCGTCTGCTAGTGCGATATATTCTTTTCGAATTTCTTTATCGTTAAACATCTTTAAAAGCGTGTCTTTTGCTTTACTGGTTTTTGCAAAAATTATTAAACCACTTGTGTGCTTATCCAGTCTATGAACGGCTTCTAGATTGGCAATCTTGAGTTGTTTCTTTAACTCACCATGTAGATGAGCTTCTTTTTTATTACTGGTAGCTGTACTAGGGTAATGTGCTTCTTTATCATAGACAAGTATATGTTCATCGTTGAAAATAATTCTTTTTTGAGAGATTTGGATTTGGATTTTTTTCTGAAGGTCTTTAAGTTTTTTTAATATAATTCGATCTTTCTTTAGATCAATTTCTTTACTACCAATTCTTTCAATTTTTCCATTCAGTAAACAGGCTCCAGCATCTATGTGCTGTTTGATTTCACTACTACTTAGATCTGGGTATTTTTTCTTAAGAAAATTTCTAAGACTGACCATGGTTCCATGATAAAGTATTTCTTAGCTAAAGTATTATGCAATGGGGCATAATTTTTAGAAAATAACTGCGTTAACCTTGAGGGAATAATGATGTTTGACGAAAAATCAGAAGATTGGAAGTATACCTTGGATGGTAAGACTTGTTTTGATGCGCAATCTGCTTTTGCGATTAATAGAAAGCAGAACATGCATGGTAGAGAAATTAATGATAAATTACTTTCTTACTTAAATACTTGTAAGCGTGAGATTTTAATGGAGATTCCTTTGAGGCTTGATGATGGAAGTTTACTTCCAGTTCATGCCTACAGAGTTCAGCACAATAATGCTCGTGGTCCATTTAAAGGTGGAATTCGTTATCACGATAAGGTAAACCTTCAAGAAGTTCGTGAAATGGCAAATCTTATGACTTGGAAAACTGCATTAGTAGATATTCCATATGGTGGTGCTAAAGGTGGTGTTGCGATAGATCCTAAGAAACTTTCTTTTCATGAAGTTCGTAGATTAACGAAAGCACTTGTTTCCCATTTAGGGAATAATATTGGTCCTCATATTGACATCCCGGCTCCTGATGTAAATACTAATCCTCAAATAATGGCTTGGATTTTTGATGAATTCTCTAAAACTCACTCTGAAGGTTCACCTCTTGCTGTTGTTACTGGAAAACCTATTGAAGTTGGTGGCTCACAGGGAAGATTAGAAGCTACGGGAAGAGGAGTAGCGATTTGCTATCGTGAAGCCTGTAAGTATAATGGATTAGATCCTAAAGAACTTAGAGTTGCAGTCCAAGGCTTCGGTAACGTAGGTTATCACGCTGCTGAAATTATTCAGAAGGAATTAGGTTCTAAGATTATCGGTGTAAGTAATGCTGTAAGTGCTATCTATAACGAAGAAGGTTTAGATGTTGTAGCTCTTAAAGAGTACGCTGATTCCCATAATGACTCTTTGGATGGTTATCCAGGTGGAGAATCTATTCCTAGGGATGATTTGCTAATGTTGGATTGTGAAGTTTTAGTTCCAGCAGCACTTTCTAAGGCAGTAAATGCAGATGTTGCAAAAAATGCTAAGAATTTAAAGGTTTTACTTGAGGCGGCAAACGCTCCTACTACTCCTGAAGCGAATGCTATCTTACATGAAAAAGGTGTTTGTATTATACCTAGTGTTCTTGCTAATGCCGGAGGGGTTATTGTTAGTTACTTTGAGTGGGTTCAAAACCTACAACAATTCTATTGGACTTACGAACGTGTTATTGAAGAGCTTGAAGCTAGGATGGTAAAAGCTTTTAGTGACGTTATTAACTTAGCTAAAGAAAAAAATATCGGTTTAAGACAGGCTGCTTACTGTCTATCTTTAGATAGAGTTGCTAAAGCTCTTATCCTTAGAGGATATTAATATATCTTAAGTTGAGCTTAATATTTTTAGTTTATGGAGTTATAGTTTGTGAAATCACACTCACTAAGACCTTCTCAGAGCCGTTAATGTCTGATGCTACTTCAAATTCCATAATATTACTCTTAGAGGGATCGTAAGCACCTTTAATAAATACGAAGTTACTTGGGAAGCTTGGTGTAAAGTTGCCACTCATTAATAAAATCACTTTGTGACCTTGGTTAAAGTTAATCGCAGTGAAGTTTTCGTTGGCTGTTAAAGTTTTAGTATAAACTGTATTGAAATCAGCGAAGCTTAGCTCATTTCCAGGAAGTGCGTTGAAGCTAGTACTGAAATCTGAACTGAAATTATCGATTAGTTCTTTTATAACTCTACCTTGGTTTGCGCTTAAAACTTTATCTGTATCTGTGCTATTTAAATTATCAATGATTTCAGTAGACTTTGAGATTCTATTATCAAGTTCAGTACTAAGGTTCGTGATGTTTGCTATATCTCTATTCGGAAGTACCGAGTTTGAGAAGCTACCACTGATAAATTGACTAGCGTTTAAATCATTAATATCTGCTTCTGTAATTGAGTTATCTGCGATATCAATAGTTTGAATATTTCCATTGATAACATCAGCTGTAGTGACTGAAATAGAACCTAAATTCAGATCAGATAAAGTTGCTAGAGTGCCATCGAGATCTGGAAGAGTTAAAGTTGAATCTGCTTGGGAACGTATGATAATGTCGTGCCCACCATCTAGAGTTAAATGTCGGTTATTTAAAATATTTCTTAAGGAAAAAGCACCTAAATTAGCTGGTAATCGAGCTGTGCTTAAAGTACCGGCATTGATATTACTAGCATTTTGATAGAAAGTAGGTAATTGAGCACCAAGTCTATCTGTTTCTGCCACGCTATTAACAAAATTAGGTGGAGTCACAGGTCCAGTTCCTGAGAGGCTTGAGCTGTTAGGATCTCTAACAACAAAGTATCTTTGCCCGTTTAGTGTGAAATATAATTCATTACCGTCAAATTCAAAACTACCATTTAGTAAATTATTGTTAAGAGTACCTGAACCTATTTTTAACGGAGTTACAGAACCGTCAGTAGCAGCAATTTCTAAACTTGCACGAGGACTGTTAGTACCGATACCAATATTTCCTTCACTGTCAATTGTGAATACGTTATTTAAATTATCGAAGCCTAGAGCAAATTTGTTGTTAATTTGATCAAAGTTTAAAGTTGCTTGTTCACTGCCATCTGGCATTACTACTGTTGTTGCATTTAAAGTGTTAATTATATTTTGAGGAGTGTTTGTAGGAGTTGGAAACCCTGCATTATTAGAATTCCTTACTACGTTTTTAATTCTTTTTCTTCCTAGTGAACTTATCAGTGGTATTTCTACTGTATAAGTACCATCATTATTTTTAAGAACATAGGTTTCTCTAGCGTTTTGATCAGTATTAGTTTCAAATACTATTTTATTAAAGAACAAACTTTCACGATTACACTGGTCTATGCTCAAATCTGGACAAGAATAATCTATTAAAGGGTTTTTATTTAGGTTGTTTGCTACAGCAACTGAATCTGACCCATTAATATTTACTCTATAAGTAGATATTAATGCTCCTGAAGAATTATGAAGCCCAATGAAAATTTGTTTAGCTCCAACAAAAGGTCTGAGCTTTATACGAGTAATTAGTTGATTGTTTTTAAATCTCTTTCTAGGGAAGAGAATATTACTAACACTAAGAACATTATTTCCGCTCCCAGTCTGTTCGTAAGCAAGGATTTTAAAAGTTTTAGAAAAATTAGCATCGACATTTATATTATTTGCGTTCAGTCTAAGCCTGATTAAAGGTCTTTCATTTGCAAAATTAATCGACAAATCATCATTATTTATATCTAAATTGATGCCACAATTGCCTGATACGCAGCTTGTATCTACGAATCTGGCTTCAGCGGCTAGGCCAAAACCGGCAAAAAGTAAAAAAAGTAATAATATGTGGTGTTTTTGGAACATTTTTTTATATGAAGGATAATATATCAAAATAATCCTATAATATGTATAGCATTTATGTAAGTAAAAAATAAAGATAAGTTGATAGAAAATTTTATTATTAATTTAATGCTGACGACGAATCACAAATTCAGCTAATTTAACTAAAGATTCTTTATAAGATGAATCATGGAGGAAACTTAAGCCAGCTACTGCTTCTTTTACGTATTCGATTGCTTTTTCATAGCTTTTATCGATAGCTCCTGTCTCTTTACAGATTTTTATAGCTTCATTAATAGTAGTCTCTACTGAAATTGGAGTTTCGGCGGTCGGAATGGACTTGATGCGAGCTTTAATATACTCTAATTTCTCGGGGTCTTGGTATTTAAGAATATCAAAAGCATAAAGTAGTGGGATATTTATCTGCCCTTCTTTAATATCTGCTCCAGCTGGCTTTCCTAAGGTTTCTTCATCTGATGTGAAGTCTAAAATATCATCGATGATTTGAAACGCCATGCCGATATTTCTACCGTAAGTAGTTATAGCTTTAGACTCTTGTTCTGATAAAGGAAATAATTCTGTAACAGCTTCAGCACAAGCTTCAAATAATGAAGCTGTTTTATTATAAGTTTTCATCAGATAATAATCCCAAGAAGTCTCGGTGTTATATTTTTGCTCAACTTGTCTGATTTCACCAGAGCATAAATTTTCAAGAACTATGGCAAATATTTCAACTATTCGATTAAGGTCTACTTTGGCAAGATTTACAGCTGCTCTAGCGAACATAAAGTCACCGCTAATTACAGTTATGGCGTTATCCCATTTGCTGTTAGTAGTAGGAGCTCCTCTTCTAATTAGAGAATTATCGATAATATCATCGTGGACTAAGCTTGCTGTATGAATTAGTTCAGCGATTTCAGCTACTAAAAATAGTTTTTCTTCTGAGTTCTCATGAAGTGGCTTTCTACTAAATTTTATCGCTCTAAAAATTAAAAAACTAATAGCTGGTCTAAGTCTTTTACCACCAGCAGAGAATATGTTTTGCAAAATACTGCATAAAGAATGCGAATCAGGGCTAATGCGGTTTAAAAGCCTGTCATTTAATTCATCTACTTCTTTACTTACTGGGGAGAAAATCCCTTCAACTGTTTGCACTAATGGAAATGATATCATTTAATTTAAGGTTTTTGGCTCCGATAACATGGATGATCGTTACTATATGCAGAAAACTATCAGTCTTGCGAAGAAAATGTGTGAGGATAGTTTGAACAATGAGGTACCTGTTGCTGCAATATTAGTCGATAAAAATGGTGAAATAATCGCAGAATCAGTTAATTCTCGTGAAAAAGAACAGTCAATACTGGCTCATGCAGAAATAAATGTACTTGAACTTGGCGCAAAAATAAAAAAATCGTGGAATTTATCGAGCTGTAGCTTATACGTTAGTTTAGAGCCTTGTGCGATGTGTGCTGGAGCAATACTTCAGAGTCATATTAAGCGTGTTGTCTTTGCAGCCTATGAGCCGAAAACTGGTGCTCTAGGTTCACGTTATAACTTAATTACTAAAGACCTTGAGGTTAGAGGTGGATTTATGGAAGAAGAAGCTTCGCTCTTGATGAAAGATTTTTTTCAGAGGCTTAGAACTTAGTTTTTCCGTTACAATAAAGTCTGGATGTTAAAAAAAATCCATATTTTTTATAACCCACTAAAACCAGAGGCTGAAAAAACAGCAAAGGATCTTGATGCTATTTTTAAGCGTGCTCATGTGCACTCTCAATACGCAGAAACAGATGCCAGCTCTGATAAATGGCTAGAAGTTCCAGATGATACTGAAATGTTAGTGGTTTTAGGTGGTGATGGAACATTTTTAAGAGCAGCAAGGCAAGTGCTTTCTAAAGGAACGCCGATTATAGGAGTTAACTTCGGACATTTAGGTTTTCTTTCTGAATTTGGTGATATACCTATGCAAGACCTTGCTGACAAGCTCTTAGCTTCAGACTATGACATCGAAGAGAGGTCAGTTTTAAGAGCTTTCGTTGAAGATAATGGTGAGTATTATTATGCGATTAATGATATAACTTTAAATCGTTCTTTTAGAGCGAACCTGCTTTATACAGATATCTATATCGGTAGTAATTTACTTCATTCAATGAGAGCAGATGGGGTGATTATATCTACCCCTACTGGTTCTACAGCTTATGCCATTAGTGCTGGAGGAGCGGTTATGGACCCTGACATCGATGCTTTTCAAATCGTACCGATTGCTCCTCATTCACTTAATAGTCGTCCTCATGTAGTTTCAGATAAAGAGGATATTATTTTAGAGAGCTTAGATCATGAAAGTTTTTACTTGCACGCTGATGGCAGAGATTTAGTGGAATTAAATCCGAAGTCTAAAATTATTATTAGTCGCTCACCTTATAATTTGAAATTGGTGAAACTCAATATAGAGGGACGTAATTTCTATAGTATTTTACGTGAAAAATTACATTGGGGTTCTTTAGATAAAAAGTAGGAGATTTATTATGGTTAAGGCATTTGTTAAAGGGTTTATTTTCGGGTTTGCTTTGCTGTTCGTGATGGTGCGTATGGCAGAAGTGCAGGATTAATTTTAATCCTGAAGTAGAGATAAGGGAATAACCTCCACTTTCTCATGAATTTTATATTTCTTTATTCCAGGATAAATTACTAGGATCTTATCAATTTTTAATTCATCTAGTGCACTTAGCATTGATTTTGTGAGGCTGGGAGCTTCATTGTATTTCACTTCGATACCATATAGTTTATTCGTGTATTCAAATACCAGATCAATCTCTGCCTGACTGTGAACTGACCAGAAAAAAGTCTCATCACTTTTCAAATTGAAATTTTCAATACTCTGTTCTAGGGCAAAGCCTTCCCAAGAAGCTCCTAGTTTAGGGTTCTTTTTTAATTCACTGATGTCCTTGATATTCATTAATGAGTGAAATATACCTGAATCTCGAAAGATTAATTTAGGGCGCTTAACCAGTCTTTTCTTCGTGTTATAGTGCCATGGCTTAATTTCTCTGATCAAAAAAGTACTTACTAAAATATCTAAGTAATGTCTTGCTGTAGTATCTGCAACACCAAAGCTTTTACTAATTTCAGAAGCGTTAAAGTATTGTCCATGGTAGTGGGCTAGCATAATCCAAAATCTTCTGAGTGTATTCGCTGGTATCCTTATTCCTAGGTTAGGTATATCTCTTTCTAAAAAAGTACTAATGAAATCTTGTCTCCATAAAAATGAATCACTATCATTTTTGGCAAGGAACGATCTCGGAAATCCACCTCTTAACCAAAGTTTTTTTATATCATTTTCCTTTACTAATGATGTACTAAAACCCCCAAGTTCTATATAGCTGATTCTCCCTGCTAAAGTTTCTGAACTTTTTTCTAAAATATCTCTTGAAGCGCTTCCAAGTAAAATAAACTTAGTATCTTTTTCTTTTCTATCAATCAGTACTCTTAGAATAGGAAATAGCTCTGGCTTTCTTTGAATTTCATCAATGAAGATATACCCTTTTAAGTCTTCAAGTGCAAAGCTGGGGTTTTCTAAAATTTGTAAATCTTGGGGATCTTCTAAATCATAAAAGTGTACTTCCTGTTTCTTTAATTTATTTGCATATTGTTTTGCCAAGGTGGTTTTACCACACTGCCTTGGACCTAATATAGCTACTGCAGGAGAATAAGAAAGTTTTTGAACAATTTGTTTTAAGTATTTATCTCTTATAAACTCACTCATTATTATTATTATGCCATGAAAATTCTGCAGTTATCACCGAATTTTCATTATTCGCTTCGTGATATTTAAATTAAAGATTTAGACCATCTGTCTGATAACTAAATCTAAAAGAGTAAATATCTAGGGGGATATATAGTTGTCGCTGTATATAGGAATAAATTTAATAAATAAAACTGCAGTAAGGTCTTTTACAGAAAGTTCTCAGCG